>DASTHG010000321.1:0-3442 GCA_035718325.1 Gemmatimonadales bacterium
GCCGGCGTCTGTCGCGCGGGCCGGCCGCCGCGCTTCGTGCAGCAGCATCAGCGCGAGCAGCCCCGTGACCTCGGGGTCGGGGAGCAGCTCGTGTAGCACGCGCCCCAACCGGATCGCTTCGCCGGAGAGGTCGGTGCGCACGAGCGAGGCGCCCGACGACGCCCAGTATCCCTCGTTGAACACCAGGTACACCACGTGCAGCACGGTGTCGAGCCGGGCGGGCAGATCCTCCGCCGCGGGCACCTGGTACGGGATCACGGCGTCGCGGATCTTCGCTTTGGCCCGGACGATGCGCTGTGCGACGGTGGGCGGAGCGGTGAGAAAGGCGCGCGCGATCTCCTCGGTCGTGAGGTCGCACACCTCGCGCAACGTCAGGGCGATCTGGGTGTCGGGAGTGAGCGCAGGGTGGCAGCAGGTGAAGATGAGCCGCAGCCGGTCGTCTGGGATGTCTTCGTCTGCATGCTCCGCCGCCGCCCGGGCATCGGCCTCGAGGCGGTGGGCGATTTCGTCTTGAGAGGCGTCGAAGCGCGCGCGGCGCCGCATCGCGTCGATCGCCTTGAAGCGGCCAGTGGAGACGAGCCACGCCCGCGGGTTGTGCGGCACGCCGTCCACCGGCCAGCGCTCCACGGCCGCCGTGAAGGCGTCCTGCAGCGCCTCTTCGGCGCGATCGAAGTCGCCGAGCAAGCGGATCAGCGTCGCGAGGACGCGGCGTGACTCGGTGCGGTAGACGGACTCGACCATGGCGCGCGCGTCTTCGGTCATGGCCCCGCGAAGGCCAGCCCGTTGCGTACGAAGTCGAGCCCCTTTGGATCGGTGCTGCCCGTTGTGATACACACGATCAATCCGGTACCCCCGGTCGTATGCGGAAGGCAGCGAATCTGGACGTATGCGCCGTTCGCGGCGTGCGCCGCGTACAGGTACTCCCCGGTTCCCGCCGCCCAGCTGACACTGTCCGTGAGCACCTGCGTGCCCGCGCCCTTGCCCGCGGTGCGCTCTACGCCTCGGACGAACGCCCGGAACGTCGTCTCGTCCGTGCGCGTACCCTTGGTGACCTGCACGATCACTACCTCGCCGCTCGATGCGGAGCGCAGCACCCAGGCCACGAGACCGCGCTCGCCCTCCATCAGGGAGTCCATTTGGTGCTGGGCAGCGGAGTCGGGCAGGAAATCGGGCCCGGGATGCGGCAGTGAGAACCCGAACAGCGGGTGGCTGATACCGCTCGTATCGAGGACAAGGCCGGTGCGCTCGCTGTCGGTCACCGCGGTCAGGACCGCGTTCCGCAACAAGGCGCCACTCTTCTTCGTGCCGAGCACCGCGAGCTGCCCCAGGAGCGCCACGGCCGTCACCCAGAATGCGATCTGCATCTTGCCGGCTCCCGTCCGCGCCTTACCGAAAATGCGTGCGATGATGAACACGAGCAGCCACAGCAGCCCTACGCCCGCGAGGACCCCCACGAAGGCGCCCATCATGTAGGCCGTGCCCTTCGTCCGCTCGATTGTGCCATTGATGAACGAGACTGCCTCGGTCACGACGAGGGCGAGAACGGTGCCAATGACGAAGAACGAACTCGCGCCTTGCGGTGTCGGCGGTGCGGGCCGCGGGGGCATGGGGCGAGGCCGTGGAGGCGGGGTTGGTGCGGGCGTGGTCATCGGACGGCACTCCCGGTGTGAAGGTCACGAAACCACCGCCCGCGGGAGTAATCCCCCCGCGGGCGGCAGCGAGGCATCGTCACGGCTGATCGAACGTCATAATCGGCCGCACCTCGAGGCTGCCGAGGCGCGCCGACGGAATCTGCGAGGCGACCGGGATCGCGTCGTTCAGGTCCTTGGCGTTGATGAGGTAAAACCCGCCCAGCTGCTCCTTCGTCTCGGCGAAGGGGCCGTCGGTCGTCGACACCTTGCCGTTACGGATGCGCACGGTGGTGGCGGTCCCGACCGGCTGCAGCGCCTCGCCGGCCACATAGTGGCCGCTCTTGCGAATGCCTTCGGTGAACATGAAGTACTCGTTCGTGAAGGCATCCGATTCGCTCTTGGCCATCGTGGCGACCTTCTTTTCTTCGTCGTAAATCAGGCACAGATACTTCATGGCTTCCTCCCGAGCGGGGTGAACAGGTTGTGGACGCCCAGTAGTCGTTCGGGGGATGCCCAAATCGACAGCATCACGCCGCAGTCGGGGGGGCAGCCGGCGCCTGCGGCGATTGCTTCTTGCCGAACACCCGGCGCATCCACACTCCCACGGCGGCCACCGCCGCGACGATCAGTTTCTTGAACGCCAGGATTCCCACCCACAAGAGCTTGAAGAATCCGGCTTTGGCAGCGACGGCCCCCACGATCAGACCGGCGACGCCGTAGGCGGCCTTTTTGTCCGCCCCGGGGATGAAGTCCTGGTAGCGATGGCCTGCGTTGAAGTCGACGAACCCGATCACGTTCTGCATTGACTGCGCGATCTCCGGCAGGGCGTTCATCGATGAAACGGCGTTCAACACCAGCACGCCGCGCCGGCCGAGTACGCGCACGTTGTAGTTGAGGGTGTGGTGGGTGTTGTCGGAGAACGCCAGCTCCTTCGCCCAGTAGAGCTTGTGCGTCTCGGGGTTGTAGTGCGGCTGCTCGGCCCAGCCGACCAGCTGCACCGTGGCGTAGCCGTCTTTCCTGCGTTCTTCGTTCGACTCGGCGACGCCCTGCTGCATCTGCTGCATCAGTTTGGTATAGTCGATCGCCGCAGCGCCCGAATCATTGACGTAGCCGTCCTCGTCGAACGAAATGATCACTCCCCACGACCCGGAATCGAGCGGCGAGACGTCGGCGGGATAGAGCATGCCGAGGACGCCCTCCGAGGCGGCGGGGGGATTGCCCCACGCCTCGGTCAGCAGCCGCTTTGCCGCTGCCGCATCGATGTAGCGGAAGGTGGGCGGGACCTGCAGCGTGGCGAGGCCGTTGCTGATGACCACCGTCCCGGAGCGCGGCGAGAGCTTCGCCATGAACTCTTCGGGGGTGATCTGGTTCGTATCGGCCTTTTGGGCCGCGAGGGCGACCGGGACCAGCAGCAGGACGGCGACGCAGGCGGTCTTGGTGACGGACATGGCTAGGACCTCGGCGTATTCGAGATTGAAACAGTCCCATAACCTGTGAAGTGGGTCTCGAACGGACAAGACCGTCGTTTGACTATTCTAGCGCCGGGAGCGGCCGAGCAGCGGGCAGGTGACGAAGCGCACCGCCGACCCGCGCTAGAACACTCCGGGGATGAGTATCCAGGATCGCCTGGCATACTGGTCGTAGCTGTCACCGAAGACGCCGCGCAGCGACCGCTCCTCCATCCGAATCTTCCGCGCGTAGGCGAGCGCCATGACGACCCATCCAACGAGGGCGTGCCACTCGCCGGACACCAGGGCCGTCCCCGCGCACATGCCGAGCATGGCGGTGTAGATCGGGTGCCGCACCCACCG
>DASTHG010000322.1:0-14223 GCA_035718325.1 Gemmatimonadales bacterium
GTCGTCGAGATCCGGGCCATCGCGCGGGAAGTGGGGAGCCGGACCAAAGTCGCCGTGATCTCCAAGGACGACGCGATCGATCCGGTCGGCGCCTGCGTCGGGCTCAAGGGCTCGCGGGTCCAGGCGGTCGTCAACTCGTCGATGATCGCCATGATGCGGTCTGCTTCTTCCGGGGCGATGCCCGGCAGCCGCAGCAGATCGTCGCGGTCGAGATCGAGGATGTCGTTGAGGGTGCGGTAGCCCGCCTCGGCCAGCACGGCCACGGTCGCGGTCTCCAGCCCCTCGATTTCGTTGAGCGGCACATCGGCGTCGGCATCGTCTTCGGGGAGCGGCGCGAAGAGCGGGTTCTCCCCACCCTTCTCCAGCCACTCGCGGCTCGAATAGAGGTCGATCTTCCAACCGGTCAGTTCCGACGCGAGGCGCACGTTCTGACCGTTGCGTCCGATGGCGAGCGACAGCTGGTCCTCGTCCACGATCGCCTGGATGGTCTTGGTCTCCGGATCGGAGAAGACGCGCGCCACCCGGGCGGGCGCGAGCGCCAGTTTGGCGAACCGCTCCGGGTCCGGCGACCACGGCACGATGTCGATGCGCTCGCCGTTCAGCTCGTTCACCACCGCCTGGACGCGCGAGCCCTTGAGGCCGACGCACGCGCCCACCGGATCGATGGCGTCATCCCGCGAGATCACCGCGATCTTGGTGCGGCTGCCGGCCTCGCGCGCGGTGGCCCGGATCTCCACGATCTGCTGTTGGATCTCGGGGACCTCGATCTTGAACAGCGCTTTCACGAACAGGGGGTCGGCCCGCGACAGGATGAGGCGCGGTCCCTTGGGCGTCTCCTCGATCCGCTTCAGCACTGCGCGGATCGAATCTCCCTGGTGGAAGTGCTCACGGTGGTTCTGCTCGCGGTAGGGGATGATCGCCTCCGCTTCGCGGAACTTGGCGAGCATCACCACGATCTTGCCGCGCTCGATCTGTTGCACTTCTCCGGGGAGCAGCTCCCCCACCTTGCCGGTGAACTCGTCGCGGATGCGGCTGCGCTCGCCCTCGCGTACGCGCTGGATGATGCGTTGTTTCGCCGCCTGCACCGCGGTACGGCCGAACTCGGCGAACGGCACCTCTTCCTCGAGCACGTCGCCGGGCTGGAAATCGGGGTCCTCGTAGCGGGCTTCCTCGAGCGAGATCTGCGTGCCCAGGTCTTCCACCGTCTCGACCACCGTCTTGAGCACCACGATCCGGATCGTGCCTTTCAGCTCGTCAATCGCGATCTCGGCGCGGACGTTCGGGCCGTAGCGCTTGACCAGCGCCGCATGCAGCCCGTCCTTCAATAACTCGATCATTTCACCGCGCTCGAGCTGCTTGGAGCTCGTCAGCTCGCGGATCGCGGAAACGACGTCGGTTGCGTTAGCCATTCGTGAAATCCGTTATCTGGTATCAGTCATCGGTTGTCGGTTACCAATCCACTGCCAACCGGGCCTCCCGGGCCTTCTCGAGCGGCAGGGTGACGGGCTCGCGGCCCTCGGGGTGCAGCACCACCGTCGCCTCGTCGGGCACGGCAACGATCCGCGCGCGGACCCGTCCCAGCCCGTCCAGCTTGACCAGCACCTCGCGTCCGATGAAGCGGACCCAGTGCCGATGCCACCGCACCGGCCGGTCAAACCCCGGACTCGAGACCTCCAGCTGGTAGCGGGGGCCCAGCGGCCCACCGTCGTCCAGCCACGCTTCCAGAGTCCGGCTGGCCAGGGCGCAGTCGTCCACGGTCACGCGCCGCTCCGGGTCGGCCGGCGGCCAATCGATGCGCACTTGAACGAGCGGCCGGTTCGGCGTGCCGCCCAGGCGAAGGTCGGCCAGATCGAGTCCCAACGACTCCAACCGGGACCGAACGGCCTCCACCAGGCTGTCGGTGAGCATAAAAAAAAGCGCGGGCCTGACTTCGCCCGCTTCGAAGGGGGAATGTATCCCCACCCCCCGGCCTGTCAAGTCGCGGCGAGCGGTATCCCCAGGTAGGCCACCATTCTACCATCCGTGCCGCGCGAGGCGCGGTGTGAGTGGAACTGATCGTTGTGGTGCCCAGTGCAGAACGCCGAAATGCTGACCTCGGCGAGGCCCAGCGCCGCACCACGCCCAGCGAGCAGGCCGCGCAGGTCGACGAACGTGGGGGACGTGCTGGGCGGGCGACCTGTGACGCGCTCTGATACTTCATAACCTACTTCATAGCAGTTGCCACAAATCCCTACGCCACAATGCATTACGAAATCTCTGCAAGTCGCTCCCGTCGCGGCAGTCAGTTCGCCGAGGGCCCGCTCGAGGATGCCGCCCGCCACGCCGCGCCATCCGGCGTGGAGCAGGGCCAGGATCCCGCGCGCGGGCGCGACCAGGTAGACGGGGATGCAGTCGGCGACGGTGATGGCGAGCAGGACGCCACGTTCCCGGGTGGCGTGGCCGTCGACGCCGTCGAGCACGATCCATCCTGGGGGCGGGTTCGCGTGCCATACGATGTCGGTGCCGTGCACCTGGTGGCTCAGGACGACGGTCGGGAACTGCGACTCGAACGCCCGGCGGAAGGCGCGCCAACGCGTCATCACCTGCCCCACGGGCTCTGCGCTCCAGAGACCCAGGGAGTAGCCACCGGCGCGCGTCGTAATGCCGGCCACTACACCGTAGCGTGCCGCCCATTCCGACAACTCGAGCCGTGGCACCGCCGCATCGCCGGCCGGCACCTCGACGACGATCGTCGCGGGAATGCCGGTAGTCATCGACGGCAGGCGGTCGGGCCCTGAAGGACTTCCGGACGGTCGCGGTCGGCCGGACGGGCGGTCAGCGACCATCCTCGCGCCGTTCGATCTTCGCGCCCAGCGCCCGCAGGCGCTCGTCGATCCGCTCGTAGCCTCGCTCGATTTGCCCCACATTGCGGATCACCGACTCGCCTTCGGCCGCCAGGGCCGCGAGCAGCATCGCCATGCCGGCCCGGATGTCGGGGCTCTCGACTTCCCCGCCGCGCAGCTTCGAGGGACCGGCGATCACCGCGCGGTGCGGATCGCAGAGCACGATGCGGGCGCCCATGCCGATCAGCTTGTCCACAAAAAAGAGGCGCGACTCGAACATCTTCTCGAACACGAGAATCGGGCCCTCGCATTGCGTGGCGACGACGATCGCAATCGACATCAGGTCGGCGGGGAACGCCGGCCAGGGCCCATCCTCGAGCTTCGGGATATGGCCCCCGAGATCGGGACGGATGCGGCGCTCCTGATCTTTCGCGACGATCAGCGCATCGCCGTCGACCCGCGGCCGCACGCCGAGGCGGTCGAACGCGAAGAGCGTGGCGCGCAGGTCCTCGGCGCGCACGCCCTCGATGCGCACTGCCCCGTTGGTGACCGCGGCCAGGCCGATGAACGAGCCCACTTCGATGTGATCGGGGCCGATGTGAAACGGCTCGGCGGGAGTCCCAAGGGGCCCGCCGCCATGGACATGCAACACGTTGGTCCCGATGCCGTCGATGCGGGCGCCGAGACTCGTCAGGAAGCGGACCAAGTCCTGCACGTGCGGCTCGCTCGCGGCGTTGCGCAGCACGACGTCGCCCTTGGCCCGCACCGCGGCCATGAGGGCATTTTCGGTGCCGGTGACGCTCGGCTCGTCGAGAAAGACGTCGGCGGCGGTGAGGGTCTTCGCTTCCAGCTGGTAGCGCTTCCCTACTTCAACGTCGGCCCCGAGTGCCTCGAGCGCCAGGAAATGCGTGTCGACGCGACGCCGCCCGATCACATCGCCGCCGGGAGGCGGCAGGGACACCCGCCCGAACCGCGCGACCATCGGTCCGGCGAGGAGGATCGACGCCCGCACTTTGGCGCACAGCGCCGGATCGAGATCGCGCGGCTGCGCGTTGCGCGTGTCGACCTCGAGAGCGTTGGGCCCCGTCCACGTCACGCTCGCGCCCAGGTGCTGCAGCAGGGCGAGCATCGTCTCGACGTCCCGGATGTGCGGTACGTTTTCGATGCGACAGGGGCCGTCGGCGAGCAGCGTCGCGGCCAAAATGGGAAGGGCGGCGTTCTTGTTCCCGGCGGGACGAATCGTGCCCTCGAGCGCGCTGGCGCCGGACACGCAAAACGTCGGCGGCATGGAGGCCAACCTACCGGAACGCTTGCGCGGGCGTCAAGCGAGGGCGAACGTATCGCGCGTGTTTCCGCTGCCGCCGCTCGCCGCCGCGGCGCTGATCGCGCTCGCGGCATTGCTGGCCACCTATCTCCCTCGCCCGCCCTGGCTCGTCGCCGTTTTCGCGGGTGCGCGCCGGGCTCCGCCGATCGGATGGCTGCTGATCGGGGTCGTCCTGGGGCCGCTGCTCGGCGTGCTCGACGGTGCACTGCTTGAAGGACTGGCGCCGGTCGTCGCTTGCGCGATCGGGTGGATCGCGGCGGGTGCCGCGGCCCGGCTCACCGCCCCCCAATCCCCGGTCCGAGAGCCCTGGACGGCGAGGGACGTCGCCGGGCTGGTGGCAGCCTTCGTGCTCCCCGCGGCGTTGTTGTACGGTGCGATGCGGGTCCTGCCTCCCAGCGCCGCTCCGGTCTGGAAGCCCGCCTGGCCGGTGATCGCGGTGTTGTCGACGTCCGTGGCCCTCGCCGCCGCGCCGCGCTCCGGAGCGGTCACCGCGCTGTCGCTACTCGTCACCGCGGGGGCGCTGCTCGCCCTGTTCCCGCACGCGCGCAAGAGTGACGTGCCGCCCATCGCGATGTGGCTGGGATTCGCCCTCGGGGGGACGTTCGTCTGCGTGCTGGTCGCCGCCAGGCTGGGGCGCCAACCGAAGACGCGCGCAGCAGCGACGATCACGGCGCTGTGCCTCGCCGCGGGAATCGGCAGCGCGTCGGGAGCGTCCCCGTACCTCGTGTGCGGACTGCTCGGTCTGGCGCTCGCGAAATGGGGCCCCGGGTACGAGCGTCTCGCCGACGAGCTGGCTCCGACCGCATCCACTGTCGCCGCGTTGCTGTGGTTCGCGGCGGGCGCACTCACCGGCAACCGTGTGCCGCAGGGATTGGTCGCGGCGGCGCTGCTCGCGCTCTGGCCTGCACTGCGGCGTCGTTTCGCAGCCGCCGTCCCCGCGTCGCGGCAGACGTTGGGACTCGCGGTCGCCCTCTCGTATGCGCTGACGGCGGAGCGTACGCTCGGCCCCGTGGAGCGGAGCGCGCTGGTGACCGCCGCGGCGTTAGCGCTGCTCCTCACCTCCTTCGTCCCGGCGCGCAACACGGTGTCTGCCCCGTTGACTTCCCCCACGCCGATGCCTGAGGTTACAGCATGATCCCCACGTGGGCCGCGGTGGTGGGCGCGCTCAGCCTCGCCGTCATCGCCGCCGCGGCACTGGTCTCGGGTTTCGCGGTCCTCGCGGCGGCGTTCGGCGTACGCTCCTTTCTCCAAGCCATCCGGAACTCGGCGGAGCCGGTCGTGCAGGACGTGCGCCAGCTGATCGGCACGATCCGCAGCGAAGCGGACGGCCTCGCCGAAACGTCGCGCGACATGCGCCAGCGCATCGTGCACGCCGCCGACGCCGCCGAAGCGCGGCTGGCGGAGCTGGGTGACACCTTGGGCGAGGCCGAGCGGGAGATCGGCGAAACGGCGAAGGACGTCGCTGCCACCGCCCGCACGGTGCGCCGCGGCGTGTCGGTGTGGCGGCTGGGGCGGGCGCTGCGCAAGCGCCCCGACGAGGGAGCTGCCGACTGAGGCGCGCCTTCGCGCTGGTCGGTGTCGCGCTGGCCGCGCTGCTGCTGTTCCCCGGCGTGGCGCATGCGTGGACCCCCGCCACGCACATCTACCTCGGGGAGTCAGTGCTGGCGAATCTGTCCGCCCTTCCCTCCGCCGTCGCCGACCTGCTGCGCGCGTTCCCGTTCGACTTCCTCTACGGCAACATCGCCGCCGATACCTCGATGGCGAAGAAGTACGCGCCGGTGGGCCGCCACTGCCACGCGTGGCACGTGGGACGCGAGATCTTCGAGCTGGCCCATACCGACGGATTGCGCGCCTTTGGTCTCGGGTACCTGTCGCACCTTGCCGCCGACACGGTGGCGCACAACTACTACGTCCCGCATCAACTCGTGCTCACGAGCACCACGGCGGCCCTGGGCCACAGCTACTGGGAGAGCCGGCTCGAGACGCACCTCGGCGAGCGCTATCCGCGCACGGCGAAATCCGTCATCCTGCAGGACCACGCGGTGAGCGATGCCCACCTCGATGCCATTCTCTCGCCCACGCTGTTCAGCATGCGCACCAACCGGCGCCTGTTCCGCGGCATGGTGCATCTCACCGAAAACCAGAGCTGGCAGTGGGTGTTTCAACTGATCGCGGAGAACAGCCGCTGGGACCTGCCTCCCGACGACGTCGAGCGCCACATGGCGGTCGCGTTCGAGTACGTGATGGCGGGATTGTCGGACGATGACGCACCGCCCCACCGGCTCGATCCGGCGGGCGACAAGGCGCTGGGGCTCGCCAAACAGATGCGGCGGCGGGCGCTGCAGGAGGGGGGCCGGACCGATCCCGACCGGATCCGCGCGACGGCCGAAGAGCACTTCGGCCTGCCCGATGCGTCGCTCGATTTCTGGCGTGGCGCGCGCGCGGCACGGCCGTGGCGCGAGGAAGCGGTCAGCCGCCCAATCGTTCCTTGACGAGCATGGGGACGCGAGTCGGATCGGCCTTCCCCTTCGACACCTTCATCACCTGACCCACGAAAAACGGCAGCAGTTTGGTCTCGCCCTTGCGATAGCGTGCCACCTCCGCCGGATGCCCGGCGATCACTTCTTCCACCCACCCCGTGAGGGCGCCGGCGTCCGCCACCTGAATCAGACCGAGCCGCTCGGCCACGGCGCGTGGGTCGCCGTGCCCGTTGGCGGCCATGGCGGCGAACACCTGCTTCGCCGCAGGATTGGACACCGTCCCGTCCTTTACGAGCTCGATCAGCCGGGCGAGACGCTCGGGCGTGACGCGCAGCGTGCCGGCGCGCTCCTTGGCGTCGGCGAGCACCTCGCCCATCACCCAGTTGGCGGCCGGCTTGGCCTCGGCCCCCGCACGGACCGTCGATTCGAAGTAGTCGGCGATGGTGCGCGACTGCACCAGCACGGCAGCGTCCTGGGCCGGAATCCCGTACTGGGCCGCGAAACGCTCTCGCCGGGCGGCGGGCAGCTCGGGGAGCGCAGCCCGCTCCTCGATGAGCCACTGCTCGGGAACGACGAGCGGCGGCAGATCGGGCTCGGGGAAATAGCGGTAGTCCTTGCTCTCTTCCTTGCTGCGCTGCGGGCGCACGGCATTCGCCTTGGCGTCGAACAGCATCGTCTGCTGCTCGATCCGGCCACCCGCCTCGAGCGTCGCGATCTGCCGGTCGCGCTCCAGCGTGAGCGCCTTCTCGACGTAGGCGAAGGAGTTGATGTTCTTCACTTCGGTTTTCGTCCCCAGAACCGTCTCGCCGATCCGCCGTACCGACACGTTGGCGTCGACCCGCAGGCTTCCCTTTTCCAGATCGCAGTCGGAGACGTCGGCATACTCGAGCACCTCCTTCAACGCGAGGAGGTAGGCGCGGGCTTCCTGGGGTGAGCGAAAGTCGGGACCGGTGACGATCTCGGCGAGGGGGACACCCGAGCGGTTGAGATCGATCGCCGTGCTCTTCGGCACCCGATCGTGCAGCGACTTCCCGGCATCTTCTTCTACGTGGAGTCGCACGATCGTCGCCGACACCGCGCCACGCTCCGGGCTGGCGTAGGCGAGCCGGCCTGCGGTCGCGAGCGGCTCGTCAAATTGCGAGATCTGGTACCCCTTGGGCAGGTCGGGATAGAAGTAGTTCTTCCGGGCGAAGATGCTGCGGAGGTGGACTTCACAGTGCAGCGCGAGCGCCGCGCGCACGGCCAGCTGGATCGCAAACCCGTTTACCGTGGGCAGGGCTCCCGGCAGCCCCAGACAGACGGGGCAGACATTGGTGTTGGGCGGCGCCCCGAAAGCGGTAGAGCAGCTGCAGAACATCTTCGAGCGCGTCCGCAGCTGCACGTGCGTCTCGAGCCCGATCACCGTTTCCCAGCTCATACTTCGTCCGTGCCGGGCAGTGCCCGCTCCAGCGTGAACGCCGCCTCGAGCATTTCGTCTTCGAGGAACAGCGGGGCGAGCAGTTGGCCACCGACGGGGAGGCCATCGACTCGACCGATCGGTACGGTGATCCCTGGAATGCCGGCGAGGTTGGCGGTCACGGTGAAGATGTCGGCCAGATACATCGCGACCGGATCGCCCATCTTCTCCCCGGCCTTGAACGCCGTCGTCGGGGTCGAGGGAGTAAAGAGCAGGTCGACGCCGCGATCGAAGACGTTGCGGAAGTCCTGCGCGATCAGCGCACGCATGCGCTGCGCGCGCCGATAGTACGCGTCGTAGTACCCCGCCGAGAGCACGTACGTCCCTACGAGAATGCGGCGCCGCACTTCGGGACCGAATCCGTTGCCCCGGGTGCTCTGGTACAGGGCGCGGACGTCCGGCGCCCCGTTGAAGCGCGGCCCGTAGCGCACGCCGTCGTAGCGCGCCAGGTTCGACGACGCCTCGGCGGGCGCGATGATGTAGTACGTCGGAATCGCGTACGCCGTGTGCGGCAGGGAGACGTCCCGTACGGCCGCGCCGAGATCCTTCAAGACCTTGATGACGCGCTCGCAGGCGCGGCGCACGCCAGGATCGAGATCGGGCGGGAAATACTCCTTCGGGATGCCGATCACGAAGCCTTGCAGATTCTCCGGCGGCGCCGGCAGCTGGAACGGGTCGCGGTCCTCGCACGTCGAATCCATCGGATCGCGCCCGCTGATCGCGGCGAGCACGCGGGCGGCGTCGGAGACGGTGCGGCCGCACACCCCGATCTGATCGAGCGAGCTGCCGAACGCGACGAGCCCGTAGCGGGACACGCGACCATACGTCGGCTTGATTCCTACGACGCCACAGAACGAAGCCGGTTGGCGCACCGAGCCGCCGGTTTCCGAGCCGAGCGCGGCCGGCACGACGCCCGCGGCGACGAGCGCCGCCGAGCCGCCGGATGAGCCGCCCGGGACACGCGAGGCATCGAACGGGTGCGCCGTGCGGCCGAACGCTGAATGCTCGGTCGACGACCCCATGGCGAATTCGTCGCAGTTGGTCTTGCCGGCGATCAATGCTCCCGCCGCCTTGAGCCGTGTGATCGCCGTGGCGTCGAACGGCGAGCGGTATCCTTCGAGGATACGCGAACCGCAGCTCGTCGTGTATTCGAGGGTGCAGATGTTGTCCTTCACCGCCACCGGCATCCCCGCAAGGGGACCGGCCGGGGCGCGCTCGGCCTGGCGCGCGAGGGAGGCTGCGACATCGGCAATCGGGGTGAGGAGCGCGTTGAGGGACGCGGCCCCGGCGAGTCGGCTCGCCGTTTCGGCGATACTCGTCACTCCACGTCGTCTCCGCCGGCCGCGCCGGCGTCGAACGCCCCGAGCCGCGGCACGAGGAAGAACCCCTCCTTGAAGGACGGCGCGAGCTGGGCGGGCGAGAGCGCGAGCGGCACGGGCAGCACCTCGTCGCTGCGAAACCGCAGCGCCACCGGTCCGGGGGTGAACGGCTGCACCGTCTCCGTCCCCGGGACCGCGGCGATCTGGGAGACGTACTCGAGGATGCGCGAGAGCTGCTCGGTCAGCGCCGGCAACGCCGCGTCATCGACATGCAGCTCGGCGAGCCGCGCGATGCGCTCGACTTCCTGGCGTGTCACGCTCATGGCGCGTCTCCTTCCCACGCGCGCTCCAGTCCCGCGAAGGCGACGAGCAGGTGCTTCGTCCCCACGTCGGCGTCGTCGAACTGGACCATGACCTTGAGATTGCGGCCGATGCCGGACACGTCCTGGACGATGCCGCTGCCGAACTTCCGATGCCGCACCCGTTCTCCCTTCATGTACCGTGGCACATCCTGTGATTCCTCGACCGCGAACGGCTCATCGACGGTGAACCGCTCCGCCAACGGGCGCCGCGTCGGAGCGCTCACGCGCGAGCCCCCGCCTCGCGCGCCGCCGGATCCGCGCGACCAGGCTGGCGTCGTGCTGCGCTCGACGATCCGCTCCCGCGGCAGCGCGTCGAGAAAGCGGGACGGCTCCGCCATCTCGAGCCGTCCATTGCGGTAGCGCGTGCGTGCCCAGGAGAGATACAGTCGCTCGCGCGCCCGCGTGAGACCCACGTAACACAACCGGCGCTCCTCCTCGAGCCCACCCGGCTCCCCCGCCGTGCGCGCCAGTGGGAACAGTCCGTCTTCCAGGCCCGCTAATGCCACGACCGGCCACTCCAACCCCTTCGCCATGTGCACGGTGAGCAGGGTGACGCCCGTGGCGCCCGCTCCCCCGTACTCATCGGTCGGGGTCAGCAGCGCCGACTGGGTGAGGTAGCGCTCGATCAGGGACCCGGTGTCCTCCTCGGCGTCCACCGCTTCCGCGACTTCGGCCCACGCCGCCGCCCCCGCGACCAGCTCGCGCACGTTCTCCTGCCGCTCGACCCCTTCCGTCCCCTCGTCGGCGAGCCACGCCTCGTAGCCGGTGACGGCGACGATCGTCTCCAGCGCCGTGGCGGGGTCCGCCTGCCCGACCGCGTCGCGCAGCCGGTCGACCAGGGCGGCGAACTGCCGCATCGTGTCCTTCAACCCGGGCCGCACCCCCTCCAGGCGGTCGGCGATTCGGGCGGCATCGAGGAGCGGTTTCTTCCACTGCCGGGCGGCGTCAACGAGCACGCCGAGGGAGGTATCCCCGATCCCGCGGCGCGGGACGTTGGCGATGCGCGCAAAGGCCTGGTCGTCGGCGGGATTGGCGACGAGCCGCAAATAGGCCAGCAAGTCCTTCACCTCGCGCCGCTCATAGAAGCTCACCGCCCCCACGAGGCGGTACGGCACGCCGCGCATGCGGAACGCCTCTTCCAGGGGGCGCGACTGGGAGTTGGTGCGGTAGAGGACCGCCATTCCTTCGTAGCCGATGTCCTGCTGCACGGCCTGATCGGCGAACTGCGTCACGATCCATTCCGCTTCATCACGCTCGTCGGCCGCGGACAACAGCACGATCGGCTCACCGCCTTGGGTCGCGGTGAACAACGTCTTCCCGATGCGATTGGTGTTCTCCGCGATGACGCCGTTGGCGGCATCGAGAATCACCTGCGTCGAGCGGTAGTTCTGTTCGAGCTTGACCAGCATCGACCCGGGGAAGTCCGACTGAAAGGACAGCATGTGGCGCACGTCGGCGCCACGCCAGCCATAGATCGCTTGATCGTCGTCTCCCACCACGCAGAGGTTGTGGTGCCGCTCGGCGAGGGCGCGCACCAGGCGGTACTGGGCGACGTTGGTATCCTGAAACTCGTCCACCAGCACGTGGTCAAAGCGGCGCTGCCACCATGCCAGCCGGTCGGGATGGTCCCGGAACAGCTGCAGCGGAAAGAGCAGTAAGTCGTCGAAGTCCATCGCGTTGGCGCGCTGCAGCTCCGCCCCCAGCTCGCGATAGCAGTCTCCCGCGACCACGGCGAGGGGCGAGTCCGCGGTATGGAAGAAGTCGTCGGGGTCGATGAGGCGGTTCTTGGCGCCGGAGATCAACGCCCGCAGGGCGCGCGGCGGATACACCTTGGGCGACAGGTCACGTCGCTCGAGCATCCGTTTGATCACGGCGCTGGAGTCGTCTTCGTCGTAAATCGTGAAGTTCTGTCCGAAGCCGAGCAGCGGCGCTTCGCGCCGCAGGAGACGCGCCGAGAGCGAATGAAACGTCCCGATCCACAAGCCCCGCGGATCGGTACCGAGCAGCGCGGCGACGCGCTCGCGCATCTCCCCCGCCGCCTTGTTCGTGAAGGTGACGGCGAAGATGCGGTCGGCGCGCACGCCGCGGCTCTGAATGAGGTGCGCGATTCGCGCCGTGAGCACCCGCGTCTTTCCCGAACCGGCGCCCGCGAGCACCAGCAGCGGTCCCGCGTCGTGCTCCACCGCTCGGCGCTGTTCAGGATTGAGCGGCAGGTTCACGAGGCGACACCCGCGGGAAATTCCAGCACGAATCGACACCCCGGTGCTTCGGGAAAGAAGAGCAGGCGGCCGCCGTGCTGCTGCTCTACGATACGGCGCGCCAACGGCAACCCGAGCCCCCAGCCCCCGGGTTTGGAGGATACCCCCGCCTCGAACGCCCGGGAGATGCGCCCCGACGGGATTCCCGGTCCATCGTCGCGCACCGTGATCCGCGCCCGACCATCGGCGCCGTCGACGGCCACGTGCACGGTGCCGCCGCGACCGGAGAGCGCGTCGATCGCGTTCTTGACGATCGCTTCGAGCGCCCACTCGATCAGCACCGGGTCGCCCTGGACCACGGGCCCCGTCCCCGCGGCGCTGAGCGTCATCGTCACCTGGTGCGCGCGCGTCGGCAGGCGCGGCCGGAAGTACGCCACCACGCGTTCCGCTGTTGCACCGATCCCCACCGCTTCGCGGCGCGGCGGCCGGCCGATGCGCTCGAAACGCCGCGCGACGCGCTCCAACCGCTCCACGTCGGTTTGCAGGTGGTCGGCCACGTCGCTGGCCGGTTCATCCGGATGTTCGCGCAGCTGGGCGATCCACCCGGTGAGGCTCATCAGCGGCGTCCCCAGTTGATGCGCCGATTCGCGCGCCATCGCGACCCACAACCGGTCGCGTACCGCACCCAGCCGGATGCGGTACGCCCAGATCGCAAGCCCGACGAGCGCGAGCAGCACGCCACCTTGCAGCGCGGCGAGCCGCTCGAGCCGCCGCGTGACCGGCAGCGCGCCGAAGTGTACGGTACCGATCCCCGTACCCGAGATCGGCGGATTGACGGCATCGAGCTCCGCGACCCAGGCGTGCAGGCTGGCACTATCGCGACCGAGTCCCGCCGGGGCGTTCTCGAGCGCGGTGACGCGCCCGGAGCTGTCGGTGATCGCCAGGGGGATGCCCAGCGCCCGCACTTGCGCGGCGAGCTCGAACAGTGTCCCGGTCGCGGCATCGGGGCGCGGGTCGTTCAGCCCGCCGAACACGCGGCCGAACATGCGGCTCGTCTGGCGGGCATCGTCCTGCAGATGACGCGCCACTACCCACGCCGAACCGACCGAGAGGGCGCCGAACGCGAACGCGAGGCCCACCAGAATCGCCGGCCCGGACCGGTACAACGCTCCCTTACGCACCTGCCGGAGGGGTGAGCCGTTCGCTGCCCACGTAGGGAACGAGAGCCTGCGGGAGCGTGACGCTGCCATCGGGGGCCTGATGCGTCTCGAGCAGTGCCGCGATGGTCCGTGGCAGAGCCACGCCGGAAGCGTTCAGGGTGTGGACGAACTCCGGCTTCTCCCCCTTGGCTGCGCGGAAGCGGATTCCGGCCCGCCGCGCCTGAAAATCAGTGAAGGTCGACGCGCTCGACACCTCGAGCCACGCGCCGACGCCCGGCGCCCACGCCTCGAGGTCGTAGGTCTTGGCGGCGGAAAACCCCAGATCGCCCGCCGCCAGCGCCACCACGCGATACGGCAGCTCGAGCAGCTGCAGCACGGTTTCGGCGTGGCGCGTGAGCTGTTCCAGCTCGGCCGTGGCGTCGGCGGGGCGCACGAAGCGCACCAGCTCCACCTTGTCGAACTGATGCACCCGCAGCAAACCGCGGGTGTCTTTCCCCGCCGCACCGGCTTCCCGGCGCCAGCACGGCGTGTAGGCGGTGTGCGCGATCGGTAAGCGGGCGCCGTCGAGAATCTCGTCGCGATACAGGTTCGTCAGCGGCACCTCCGCCGTGGGCACGAGAAACAAGTCGTCCTCGGCGGTGTGGTAGGCGTCTTCGGCAAATTTCGGGAGCTGGCCCGTCGCCTGCATCATCTCGCGCCGGACGAGGAACGGCGGCTCCACCTCGACGTACCCGTGCTGGCGCGTGTGCAAGTCGAGCATAAACTGCAGCAGCGCGCGGACGAGGCGCGCGCCGACCCCCATGAACACCGGAAATCCGGATCCGGCGAGCTTGGCGCCGCGCGGGAGATCGAGAGCCCCGAGCCGCTCCGCGATGTCCCAGTGCGGTTTCACATCCGCGGCCGCGGGCCGTGGCGTGCCCCAGCTGCGCACGACGACGTTGGCGCTCGCGGCACCGTCGGGCACATCGGGCAGCGGGAGGTTGGGAACGTAGAGCAGCCGCTCGTTGAGCTCGTCGTCGATTGCGGAAAGGGTCGTCTCGAGCTCATCGATCCGACCACCAACCGCCTGGCTCTCCCGCACCAGATCGGAGTCGGCCGGAGG
>DASTHG010000323.1:0-3060 GCA_035718325.1 Gemmatimonadales bacterium
AGGAGAAGCACAACCGTAGCCATCAGCACAGCGAGATCCGCAGCAGGTGTCAGATGCGGGTGACCGGTCGGAATGACCTTCACGGGCATCACCCCTTTCCGCCCTGAAACGTCTCAGTTCGGCGCTGCGTCGTCATCCGAATCGCCCCGGATCCTCTCGCCTGAAACTACGAGCCTCCGGGGGACGGCCAGAATCCAACGTGGCTGCCTGCTAACCGCGGGGTCATGCGGTGTTGCCTATCTGCCCGGCTCTGGCTCCATAGCGGAGCCAGGCGCCGCCGTTCGACGAGAATCGGAGGCATCGAGTGCGTTCGCCACCGCCTGCCAGAAAGGCTCCGACACCCCCTCCAACCGTTCCGCGATCGTCGCGTCGTGGAACAGCCGCCTGAGCGCGTGCCGCATCGCCAAGTTCGACAGCTCCTCGCCCACGTCAGCATGTTCGAGCCTGTCGGCATAGCAGTCGACCGGGTTCGCCAACACCCTGAACGGCCCGTCGCCGAGCGCGAGCCCCTGCGCGAACGTCCGCAGCGACCCCGGTGACACGCCCTCCAACGTTCGCAACACGTCGGCGGCGACCAGCCTGTCGTTCACCCCGCCTGCACCTCGCGCAACAGCCGCTTCACATCCAGCGCTGGGCGCTCATCCGCCGCGTTCGCCAGCCGCTCAAGCTCGAACTCCAACTGCCCGACAAGCCGCGGCAACGTCGCCAACGCAGCCGCCGTCGTCGAAGCCGCGCAACCGTCAACAGCCGAGGCCAACGTCTCCGCGACACGCACCCTCACCCGATCCGCCCCCCTGAACTCGAAGCCAGCCAGCCACTCCTCGAGCGCAACCCGCACCGGCCCGTCGACCAGCACCAACCCATCACGCTCGCGCCGCTCGCGCCGCTCGCCCCGCGTCACCCGCGACACAAACGACTGCGACACCCCGAACCGCTCCGCAAGATCCCGCTGCAACACACCCTCGGCGCTCAACCGACGCAACTCCGAGACCTCACCGTCACTCAGACGCTTCGGCATATGCCAAACCACAGGCGACCTTGCGGAGAGAAAAATGACGAGCGGGGTCAGCGTCCGGGTTGTTGGATTCCGTCGTGATCCCGCCCCCCGATACAAAGCGGCCCGATCGTTCCAGGTTTGCTGCTTTACACCGGAGTGGAGCGAAAAGAGTGAAACGCGAACAGAGCAACCGCGGCGCCGCCGAGACTCACGACGACGATCTGGTACATCCACTGGCGCTGATTCCAATGGGCCTCGATGCTGTTGGTCGACGGGCCGCCGCACCGCACGTGTTGATAGGCGCAGTACCACTCGCCCACGTACGCGCGGTTTATTCGGTCTTGCTTGTTCCGGTGGTCTGCGATCGCCGCTAGACCGATTGTCGCGGCCAGCGCGAAACAGATGATCGAGATGAGATGACGCCTGGCAATCCGGAGCACCGCACATTATGGCCCTGCGGCGCGGAGTGGGGTGGTCATGCGTCGGGCTTGCCCGCGCATAAGTAAGGAATCTGGAAAAGGTGGCGCCGCACGCTTTCGGTGCTTGGGGTGTGGCTGGCACTATCGACCGATGAACGCGCTTTGGCTCTCGCTTCTTTTCGGCGCTCCCTGGCTCGCGGCGATTGCTTACGTCTGGCCTCGAGCGCCGCGCATGGACGGCCCGCCGCCGTCGCTTGCGCAGAGCACGCGCGAACGCCTCTGGGCCTAGAGCCGCAGCGTCTTTGGGATACCTCGCGCGCTGAACTTGTCGCGCAGTTCGCCGGCCCACCTAAACCCACGGAGCAGCGCGGCACCCGCAAGGCTCCGTCGGGTCAGATGTGTCATCGGTGCGGCGAATGCGCGCGTTATGCACACCCGGCACAGGCGTTGCGACGAAGAGTGCCAGCCTCACAGCCGAGTCGCGCGCCGCATGAGTGTCCCCTTCACTAGCGCGAATAAGAGCGAAGCTGGCGATTACCTCTCCGTGGTCCACACGTTACTCCCGACCTGGGGCGGCACGTGGTCCACAGAGAAGGAAACGCCGCAAAGAGCGGACGGTGCCCGTCAGGGGACACAGCAAGATCTGCGGCCAATCTCGCTGTTCAGGCAAGCATCGCCCGCCTCGTTCACCATACTGCGGGGCCTATCGCGGATCGAACGTGTCTGCGGCGCGATGCCACATCCCTCGCTCTTTGCGGGAACTCCATTCGTCACGGCCGGGTGCGAGGCCGTCAGAGCCGGCTTGCTCGAGATCGTGCACGTCTGGGCTGCCGTTCGTTCGGCGACCCCTTGGCCCTGCGCGTGCTCTACCCGGGCGGTTGACCTCGCCCATGTCGAGGTGGAAGCTCGTCGACCAGGAGACTGGAGCAGAGAACCCGGGGCGGCAGAGCCGAACCTCGTCCAATCCGGGACGCCGGATGGCCCACTGTCACATCGCCGAGCACCACGGATCCAGAATGACGTTCAGCTCCGGTGTCACCGACTAGTGGAGGTCGACGCCGCTACGCACGTCAGGGCTCGTAGTGCCACTGGACGAGATCGAAGACGATGGTGTCGAGCTCATTCGTCCCACCAGGTATGACCTCGATCACCCGCCACTTCACTCCGTCGCTCACGACCTCCACACCGACCTGCATCGGGCCGATGTAGTCGCTGAAGTCCTCGCTGTTGAAGTCGGGGCGGCTGATCCTCGACTCTAAACCGACCTCAGGGACGAAGGCTTAACAGTTCTCACGACGCAATCGGCGTAGCATGCTTTGAGCTGGCCCTGCACTCAGGTTCCGGCCCCAGGCCCGCACCCCACCAACGCGCGATGCGCGCGAGGCGAGGAGCTTTGAGGCGCACGGGATTGCGGGGCCAGCCACTGCTACAGCGCTGAGCCGGACTGGAGCGCCATCAGGCGCAGCATGCCGAGGAGCGTCACGATCGGCAGGAGAGCGAGCGGCACTGCGAGTGCGAGCGGAAGCATCAGTCTGTCCCAGTCCCGAAGACGACGCCGTAGAGCGCAAGGAGCAGTGCTGCGACGACGATTCCGGTGATGAGCAGTCGCTTCTTCATGGTCGCATCCTCCGTGCGCCGTCCTTC
>DASTHG010000324.1:0-3689 GCA_035718325.1 Gemmatimonadales bacterium
CGGGGAGCCCCGTCAGCGCGACGATCCCCGCGGCGTCCGCGGCGTCGGTGCAGAAGCCGCCCACCGGCACCTTGAGCCCGATGCGGCGCATCGCCGCCGCGAACTCCTCGCGGTCCTCCGCCATCGTGATGGCGCGGGCCGAGGCGCCGATCAGCTCCACGCCGAACTCGGCGAGCGTGCCGTTCTTGGCGAGCGCCATCGCCACGTTGAGCGCGGTCTGCCCGCCCATCGTGGGGAGCAGCGCGTCGGGCCGCTCGCGCTCGATCACGCGCCGCACCCACTCCGGCGTCACCGGCTCGATGTAGGTGCGATCGGCCAGCTCCGGGTCGGTCATGATCGTCGCGGGATTGGAATTCACGAGCACGACGGCGTAGCCCTCTTCCTTCAGCGCCTTCACTGCCTGCGTGCCCGAATAGTCGAACTCCGCCCCCTGCCCGATCACGATCGGGCCGGAGCCGAGCAGCAGAATGCGATGCAGATCAGTGCGCTTGGGCATCGAGCACGTCCTGCAGAACCTGGTCGAGCGTGTGACGGGGACGCCAACCCGTGGCGGTCTCCAGCTTGCCGCCGTCCCCCACCAGATGCGGGACAGTATCGGGCCGGACGTCGGCGCTGTCTACTTCCAGGATCGGCTGCCAGCCGGCCAGCACGCAGAGGCGCAGCACCACGTCCTTGAGCACGACGCCTGCCCCGGAGGAGACATTGTAGGTCTCCCCGGCCTTCCCTCCGGCGAGCAGCCGGGCGTAGGCATCGACCACGTCGGCGACGTGCAGAAAGTCGCGCACGCCGTCGAGCAGCCCGGTGGGGATCGCCGGAGCGCGGATCTTGCGCGCCATCAGCACGCGGCCGGCGTAGCGTGGGATGAAGCCCAGCTCGTTCTGCCGGGGCCCCGAGTGCGGCGATGGCCGCACCACAACCACGCGCAGGCCGGCGCGCCGCCCTTCCTGCGCCGCGACCACCTCGGCCCCGACTTTGCTCGCCGCGTAGGCCGACACGGGCGCCACGGGGTCGGTCTCCCGCCGCGGCGCGGGGCCACCGAGCCCGTACACCTCGAGACTCGAGACGATCAGCACCAGGGGATCGGCCCCGCCGGCCCGGCGCGCGTCCCCCAGCGCACGGAGCAGGCGGGCCGTGCCACCCGCGTTGTCGTTCCAGGCGCGCCCCGGGTCGCGATCGGCGAGGCTCACCCAACTCACCGCCGCCAGGTGGGCGACGGCGTCCCAGGGCGTCGCGTTCACGGTGTGTACCGACGCGGCGTCCGCCAGCTCCAGCGGCCGCCAGGTGATCCGCTGTGACAGCTCCGCGCTGAAGCGCTCGGCGCGGTGGTCATCGCTGGGGCGGTAGGTCCCCGTGACCGTGTGGCCGTCGTCCAGCAGCCGGGGCACGAGCCACGACCCGACGAACCCGTCAGCCCCGGTCACCAGCACATTCACGTCAGCCGCTCCAGGTCGGCGTCGACCATCATGCGCACCAGCGCGGGGAACGAGACCGTGGGCTTCCAGCCCAGCTCGCGGCGCGCCTTCGCGGGATCGGCGCGCAACACGTCGACCTCCGCGGGACGGACGAGCCCGGGATCGACCCGCACGTGCTTCGTCCAGTCGAGCCCGGCGTGGGAGAAGGCGATCTCACACAGCTCGCGTACGGTGTGGGTTTCACCCGTTCCAATCACGAAGTCGTCCGGCGTGGCGGGCTGCAGCATGCGCCACATCGCTTCGACGTAGTCGCCGGCGTAGCCCCAATCACGGCTGGCGTCGAGGTTGCCGAGCCGCAGCTCGGTAGCTTTCCCCTTCACGATCGAAGCCACGGCGTGCGACACCTTGCGCGTCACGAACTCGAGCCCGCGGCGCGGGCTCTCGTGATTGAACAGGATGCCGCTCACCGCGTACAGCCCGTACGACTCGCGATAGTTCACCGTGATCCAATGGCCGTAGACCTTGGCGACGCCGTACGGCGAGCGCGGATAGAACGGCGTCGACTCGCGTTGCGGCGTCTCGACCACCTTGCCGAACATTTCCGACGAGCTGGCCTGGTAGAAGCGGGCCTCCGGGTGCGCCAGCCGCACCGCCTCGAGCAGCCGCGTCACGCCGAGCGCGGTGAATTCCCCGGTGAGCACGGGCTGCGACCATGAGGTCGGCACGAAACTCTGCGCGGCGAGGTTATAGACTTCGTGTGGTTGCGCATCGCGGACCACGGCGGTGAGCGAATGCTGATCGAGCAGGTCCGCCGGCACGATCTGCAGCCGGCCGAGCAGGTGGCCGATGCGCTCGTAGGAGTCGTGCGACGTGCGGCGCACCACACCGACCACCTCGTAGCCCTTGTCGAGCAGCAGCTCGGCGAGGTAGGAGCCGTCCTGCCCCGTGACCCCGGTAATCAGGGCCCGGCGCCGGGGTTGCTGCGCTCCAGCCTTCTGCGTAGGTTTCTCGCGCTTTTCCCCGCCGCTTGGCGGTCGGGGCGATCGTTTGGACGCGCTCATACCTCGGATCGACTCATGGCACGTGTCTGCGATGTGTGTGGCAAGGGCCCCCAGGTGGGGCATAACGTGAGCCACGCGAACAACAAGACGAACCGGCGCTGGTACCCTAACCTGCAGCGCGTGCGCGCCCTGGTGGACGGCAAGACGCAGCGCGTGCGGGTCTGCACCCGCTGCCTCAAATCCAACCGCATCACCAAAGCCGCGTAAGAGAAGGGGGACCCATCGGGTCCCCCTCGGTGTTGCAGACGACGCTCTGCCGGTCGCTTACTCACTCAGCAATTCGATCCTCGCCACGTCGGCGCCATCGCCGGGCCGGTGACGCAGCTTGACGATCCGAGTGTAGCCCCCGGGCCGGGCCGCGAAGCGCTTGCCCAGCTCGGCGAACAGGCGATGCGACACTTCGCGATCCTTGATCTTGCGCTCCACCATCCGGCGCGCGTGAAGATCGCCGCGCCGCGCGAGTGTGATGAGCCGCTCGGCGTAAGGCCGCAGGGCCTTGGCCTTCGCCTCGGTCGTCTCGATGCGGTCGTGGCGGAACAGGCTGGTCGCCATGTTGGCGAGCAGCGCCCGCCGGTGACTGGCGGTCCGCGACAGCTGTTTGTGCTTCGCGCGGTGACGCACTAGTCCTCGCCGCCCTCGGTGGCGTGCGCCATGGGGGTCGCGCCCGGATCGGTTACCCGGATCACGCCGTCGACATCCTCGTAGCGCATGCCGAAGTTCAGGCCCTCACGCCGCAGCAGATCGGCGATCTCCCCCAGCGCCTTCTCCCCTACGTTCTTCACCTTCAGGAGATCGGTTTCGCTGTACTGCACCAGATCGCCCAGCGTCCGGATGTTCGAGTTCTTCAGCGAATTCACCGAGCGCACCGACAGCCCGAGGTCGTCGATCGAGCGCGCCAGCGACGCCGCCAGCCCGTCCGCGCCACCGGGTGCCGCGACCGCCTCGGCGGCCACCATCGGCACTTTGCCGAAGTCGACGAAGAAGCGGAAGTGCTCCTGAGCGAGCGCCGCCGCGTAGGCGAGCGCGTCCTCGGGAGAAATGGTGCCGTTGGTCTCGACCGAGATCGTCAGGCGATCATAGTCGGTACGCTGGCCGACGCGCGTTTCCGCCACGGTGAAGTTGGCGCGGCGTACCGGATTGTAGATCGAGTCGACGCGGACCACGTCCACCGGCAGGGTGCGGTCGACGGGGTGCTGCTCGGCTTCGACGTAGCCGC
>DASTHG010000325.1:0-9348 GCA_035718325.1 Gemmatimonadales bacterium
GCCGGTCAGCAGCTTGTAGCGCACGTCTCGGAATCCGGCGGCCGCGAGCTTGCGCGCAAGCGTGTCGGGATCCGGGAATTCCAGCACCGACTCTGGCAGGTAGGTATAAGCGTCCGTATGTTTCGAGATCGTGCGACCCAACACGGGGAGCACGCGACGAAAGTACCAGAGGTAGGCGGCCCGCAGCGGGGCGAAGCGGGGGGTCGTGAATTCGAGCACCACGAACCGGCCACCGGGGCGGACCACCCGGGCCGCCTCGGCGAGTCCCGCGTCCAGATCGGCGAGGTTGCGCACGCCGAAGCCGACCATCGCGCCGTCGAACGCCCGGTCGGGGAACGGCAACGTCACGGCATCGGCGCCTACCGGCGCGGTGCGCGCACTCTTGCCGCGACCCCGCTCGAGCATCGGAATGGCGAAGTCCGCGCCGATGACGCGGCCACGAAACCCGGGCTGGCGGGTCAACAACGCCGCGAGGTCCATCGTGCCGGCACAGAGGTCGAGGTAGACGCCGTCGGGCCGCGCCTGCCAGTCGAGGCGCTCCACCGCGGCCCGGCGCCAGCGCCGGTCGATGTTGAGACTGAGGAGATGATTGAGGAAGTCGTAGCGCGGGGCGATCGCGGCAAACATGCCGCGCACATAGGTTCGCTTGGCCTGGCCACCGGCGGGCGAGAGCACTTCGGACCGAGGGGGCGCCGCCATAGGCGCGAAAGATAGGCCGGGCAACCTCGCCGGCGCCAGCGACCAACAGGTAGTCGCGTGGGCGAAAGACGGGCAAGAGCCGGCGTTTCGCGAGTTGGTGCGTCGCTACGAACGTCCGGTGTTCTCGCTCATCTATCGGATGGTACGCGATCGCGCGCTCGCCGAAGATCTGGCGCAGGAAACGTTCATCAAAGTATTGAACGGCATCCGCTCCTACCGCCCCGAGTACAAATTCTCCTCGTGGATTTTCAAGATCGCCAACAACGCGGCGATCGATCACCTGCGTCGCCGCGATCTCGACACGCTCTCGCTCGATGGATCGCCACACGCGCAGACGGCGGAGGAAATGCAGGCCACGGCGCTGCAGCTCGACGGCCGCGCCGAGTCACCGCTCGATGCCGTGACGTCCCGCGAATTGGGCAGTCAGATCGAACGGGCGATCGCGCGGCTGCGCCCGGAATACCGCGCCTGCATCCTGCTGCGCCACGTGGAAGGCCACAGCTACGAGGAAATCGCCCAGATGCTCGATCTCCCACTGGGCACGGTGAAGACGTATATCCACCGGGCGCGCAACGAGTTGCGCGTCTACCTGGAACGCGTGCGGGACTGAAACCGGCGCCACTGCCCTGACGTAAGGCGGACATGACGATGCACCCTTCTCATCCCCATCTCACCCCCGACGAGATCGAGCTCTGGGCACAGGGCCTGCTCGGCGCAGCCGGTGCGTTGCACCTCGCGGAATGCCGCGAGTGCCTCGTGCGGGCTGAACAGGAGCGCAAGCTGGCGCGCGATCTGGCCCAGCTGCCCCGCTTCGGCCCCGAGTTCGGCTTCGTCGAACGGGTGATGGCGCACGTGCGGGTCCCGACTCCATCGGGCGATTTTCGCGCCTAACAACAGACGGCGGTGAAGGGCGGTGAGTGCTCGTTGTCCCTCACCGCCGTTCACCGCCATCTATCGTCGTATCGAGCACTTCGCGCACCTTCTCGGCCAATTCGTTCGGCGTATACGGTTTCGGCAGGTACGGGACTCCCGATTCGGCCACATCGAGCGCGATCCCGCCTGAATCCGGATAGCCCGAAGTGAACAACACGCGCGTCTCGGGCCGCTCCTGTTTCAACACCTGCGCCAGCTCGCGTCCGCCCATCTCGGGCATCACGACGTCGGTCAACAACAGATCGATTGGGTCGCTGGTTTGCCGCGCGACCGTCAACGCTTCCACACCGTTCGTGGCTTCGAGAACGCGGTAGCCGAAGCCGGTGAGGGCACGGCGCGCCAGTGCGCGCACCCCCGGTTCGTCTTCGACCAGCAGCACCGTCTCGCGCCCGGGACGGGGCGGCGGCGCCGCCGGCTCGGGCGAGGCTGCGGACGGCGCCGGGACGCGCGGCAGGTACAGCGTGAACGTACTGCCGTGCCCCGGTTGGCTCTCTACGTCGATATAGCCGCCGCTTTGCTTCACGATGCCGTACACCGTCGCCAGCCCCAATCCACTGCCCTTCCCCACCGGCTTGGTGGTGAAGAACGGCTCGAACACGCGGCGCCGGACTTCCGCGTCCATACCTGTCCCACTGTCGCTCACCAGCAATCGAACGTGAGGACCGACGATCGAGCCGGGGTGCGATGCCGCGAACGCGTCATCCAAGTCGACACGCGCGGTGGCCAACATCAGCGTCCCGCCGTCGGGCATCGCGTCCCGCGCGTTGACGGACAGGTTGACGATGACCTGCTGCAGCTGGCCCTGATCGGCCCGCACGAATACCGGGTCGGGATCGAGCGCGGCGACGAGGGCGATGTGCTCGCCGATCAGCCGCCGCAGCAGCGTGCGCATCCCCTGCACGACTTCGTTCATGTTGAGGACGGTCGGCTGCATCACCTGCTTGCGACTGAACGCCAGCAGCTGGCGCGTGAGCGACGCCGCCCGCTCGGCCGCTTCCTCGATCTCCCGGATGTCGTCCCGCTGCTGCGCGCCCAGCCCCGCTTCCTTGAGGAGCAGCCGGGTGTAGCCGAGAATCGCGGTGAGCACGTTGTTGAAGTCATGGGCGATCCCGCCGGCCAGCTGCCCCACCGCTTCCATCTTCTGGGACTGGCGCAGTTGATTCTCCAGCTCTTTACGCTGCGTGATTTCCGTGGCCACACCCAGGACGTGTGGAGCCCCGTCGGCCGAGCGCAGCGGCACCTTGATGACCTGAAACCACCGCGGCCGGCCGGTCCGTGAGTCGGTGTTCCGCTCTTCGAGGATGAACTTGGGACGGCCGGTCGTCATCGCTTCCTGATCGTCACGGCGGTACTGCGCCACTTCCTCGGTGCTCGGATTGAAGTCGCCGTCGGTCTTGCCGATCAGGTCATCCGCCGGAGCGCCGTACAGTTCGGCGATCGCGCGGTTGGCGAGGGTAAAGCGGCCCTCCCAGTCCTTCACGAAGATGAGACTCGGATTCAAGTCGATGACCTGGCGCAGGAACTCCTGTTCGGCGCGCCGTTCGTTTTCGAGGCGCCGCCGCTCGATCGCCGTCGACACCTGACTCGCGACGAGCTGCAGGATCTGCGCTTCGTGCTCGCCGTAGCGCACCTGCCGCGAATAGCTCTGCACGGCGAACATCCCGATGGTGCGGTCGCCGATCTTGAGCGGAACCCCGAGCCAGTCGAGCGAGCGCGTCCCCACCAGCTCGACGGTGCCGTCACCCTCGGGGCCGGGGCGCTCCGGGGTCACGAGCACATGCTCCCCGCGCTGCAACACCAGCTCCGTGAGGCCGCGGCGCGGCCGGTGTGCGGCCGGCACCGGGTCGCGCTCATCTACATGGTAGGGATACGTGATGAGCTCACTCGCCGGGTCATACAGCGCGACGTAGAAGTTCCGCGCCGGCATCAGCCGGCCGACGATGGCGTGGATGGCGCGGAAGAGATCCTGCAGGTTCTCCGTGGCGTTGGCGGCTTCGGAGATGAGGAACGCCGCGCTCTGCACCCGCTCGGCTCGGCGTTGCTCGGTGATGTCACGGTTCACCGCGACGCGCCCGATCGTGCGGCCGCGCCCGTCGCGCAAGGCGATCACCACCGTCTCCACATCACGCTCCGCCCCGTCTTTGGCGACGAGCGTCAGCTCGGCGGTCCAGCGACCCGTCGTACTCATCGCCTCCTGGATCGCCCGCGTCACCGCCGGCCCCTCACCAGGACGGTTCAACAGCTCCGCGTTCCGTCCGGCCACTTCGTCGAGCGCATAGCCGAACATGCGCTGCGCGGCGGGATTCCAGTCGAGGATCATGCCGTCGGGGTCGGTGACGATGACCCCGTCGTGCAGATGCTCGACGATCATCGCCTGGCGGCGCAACGCAGCGACGACGGGGTCGCTCGTCGTGCGCGTGTCGGATCGGCGGCGTGGCGTCATGACCGCTGTAGGATGGGCGGCGGGCGAGGGCGGCGCCAGCCTTAGCGGCCGGCCAGCTGCGCGGTCACCAGCGCCCCCACCCCCGCATTGACCTGCGCGGCCGCGCTTCCGTCGCGCACCGCGATCTCCACGGTGCCGCCGCTGCCGCGATACGCCACCAGCCCGCCCTTGGCGACATCTCCGAAGGTGCGCCGCAGATTTCCGACGACCTCCCCCGCGACCGTGATCACCGACGTGCGGCCCACCGGATCACACGGGATGTTCGATATCAGGTTGCCGAAGCGGTCCACATGCACGACCACCCCGACCAGCGTGCCGCCGTCGACGCGCGGAGTCGGGAATGGATCCTGTACCGGGTCGCTGACTCCGGGCCCGAGGTCTTCGATGCGCGCGCCGGAGGCGAGCCGCGCAGCCGCCGGCGCGAACACGTCCCGGGCGTGGAACGTAGGGGCGGCGTCCCGCAGCACCGGCAATGAGACGAAGCGCGCGTCATTCGGCAGCACCGAGAGCAGTCCGTTGTCGGGAGCCACAAACGCGTGACCGCCCGCCTCCGCCGCCAGCGCGCGGCGCGCCGTTCCCACGCCGGGATCGACGACGACGAGGTGGACCGTCCCCATGGGAAAGCGCGGCCAGGCTCGCGAGAGAAAGTATTGTACCGTCCGCAGATTCCCCGGAGGCACCTGGTGGTTGATGTCGACGAGCGTGGCGCCCGGGGCCCGCGACACGAGCACCGCCTTCACCTCGGCGACGTAGGCGTCGGCGTCGCCGAAATCGGTGAGCAGAGTAATGATGGGCATCAGCGCGATGCAACCGCAGCGGTAATGACATGCGCGGACATCGGTACGGCGAAACCGTCGGCGACACGGTACGACGCGACCTCCTGCTCCACCGCCTCCCGGATGCGGGCCAGACGGTCCTGGGGTTGTTGGCGGAGAGCAGCCGCCGTACGCACCGCGGCGTCCCGCTGGATGTCGAGTAGGTATGACGCCGTCGGGGCGAGCCAGCGCACGTCGTGCGTGGTGAAAGAAAACGTGGTGGGGTCGAACCCAGCGGCCGTCAGCGCGCGCCGGCATTCCGATTCCTGCGCGAAGCGCAAACGGTCGGGACCCGGCGGGATTCCCGTCGCCGGCTGGCCGTAGCGCGCGACGGCTTCCGCCACGATACCCATGCCGCGGTTGCGCTCGTGCGCCGCCCAAACCGTGAAGCCGTACCGCCCGCCGGGCACGAGCACGCGGCGCCCTTCCGCAAACGCGCGATCGGGATCGGAGAGGTGCAGCACGCCGAAGTTCATCACGACCCGTTCGAATGTTGCGGCCGCGAACGGCAGCTCCTGCGCGTCGCCTTCGCGGAATTCGATCCCCGGATTCGCGGCCCGCGCCACGTCCACCATCGCCCGGGAAAAATCCAGCCCGGTTGCCCGCGCCCCGCGCCGGGCCGCAGCCCGCGTGACCACCCCGGGCCCCGCGGCGACATCGAGGACGCGCATTCCCTCACCGACTCCCGCGTCGTCGAGCAGCCGCTCGCCGAACTGGGCCGTGAGGCCGGGCCACGCGTCGGCGTATGCCCGGGCGACGCGCTCCCACCCTTCATGCTCGAAGTCTCGGAATGCATCAGTCATGGCATTTCTGGCTGGGGATTGTGGATTGCGGATTATGCACGCCGGGTTTCAATCCGCAATCCGGCTGCCGATCTTCGCCACACTCCCGAAAGCCAGAACACGGTGTTCGCGACGCCGCGCGCGACGGCCGTGAGCGACAGCGCAAGCCAGATCCCGAAGAGGCCGAACGTCCCCGACCACCAGGCCGCAAGCGGGATGCGTAACGCGGTGCAGATCGTCCCCACGAGCATCGGCCAGAAGGTGTAACCCGCCCCGACCAGTGCGCCTTCGAGCACCAGCTCGAACGTCTGCCCGATCTGGGCGAAGGCGACAATTCGCAGATAGAGACTGCCGTCCGCGATCACGCCGGGATCCGTCGTGAACAGCGACACCAGCCGCTCCGGAATCGTGACGAAGGCCACTGCCGTCGGGACGGTCACGACGAGGCAATAGAGAATCGTCAGCCGCGCCGCGGCGCGGGCCCGCGCCTCCTGATGGGCGCCGAGGTTCTGCCCCACCAGCGCGGCCGCCGAGAGTGCGAACCCCGAGATCGCGATGAATCCCAGCCCTTCGACCTTATGCCCGATTCCGAGCGCCGCCAGCGCCGCCGTTCCATAGCGCGCCGTGAATCGCGTGAGCCACATATAGATGATCGACAGCAGCACCCCGGCGAGCGCCAGCGGCGCACCGACGCCGAGCATCGCCGGCACCGCCCGCCAATCGGGCGCGGCGAGGCGGATCAGCCCGCGGCGGACCGCGAGCACGACCCCGATGAGAAATCCGCCGCCCCGGACCATCACCGACGTGAGGGCCGCTCCCTCCACGCCGAGCCGCGGAAACGGCCCCACTCCCCCGATCAGCAGCGGGTCGAGCGTCAGCGAGAGGACCACCGAGGACGCGAGCAGCCACATCGGCGTCCGCGTGTCGCCCGAAGCCCGGAAGGTCGCCTCGATCGCGAAGAACCCGAAGACGAGCGGGCCCCCGAGGAGCCAGGTCGTGAGGTAGGCGTGCCCCAGGCGGGCAACATCCGCCGGGACCGTCATCAAATGGAAGAGCCGGTCGGTGACGCCCAGGCCGACCCCGCTGACGAGGACGCCGGCGCCGAGCGCGTACCACACCGCCGCTCCGGCAGCGCGCGCCGCCTGTTCGGGGAATCCCGCACCATGACGCCGCGCCGCCACGGCGATCAGCCCGACCTCCACCATCTCCCCGAGGTTCAGGAGGATCCACATGTAGAACCCGGCGGTGGAGACGGCGGCGAGCGCCGCGGGTCCGATCAGGCGCCCCACCCACACCGCGTCGATCAGGCCGAACGTGAAGTGGCACCCCATCATCGCGACGGCGGGCAGGGCGAGCCGGAGAATGACGGGCCGCAGCGGACCGCGTGTGAGGATTCCTGGGGTTCCGCCTGCGGCCGCGGTCATTCCTTCAGGAAGTGCTGGAACACGGGATTCCCGGGGAACCGCCGGGCGAGCGCGTCGACCAGCGCCACCGCTTCGGCGGAGAGCTCCGCACGGCGCTCGGCGTCGCGCGCCGCTTCCCGGCGCAACGCCGACGCCAGCACCCATGTGGCTTCGATGCGTGCGAGGTCCCCACCCGTGGCGGTGCGCCGCAGCATCGCGATCCCTTCACCCGCGTTACCGCTGCCCAGCCCGATGAGTTTGGCCACAAACCGGGCAATCGCACTGGCGCGCGCCAATCCATAGTTGTAGAGGCCGAGTCCCAGCCAGCAGTCGACACAGGAAGAGTCCGTGGCGAGTACGCGGCGATATGCATCGCGCATCGCCTTGGCATCCTTCGCGGCGCTCCAGGCGTGTCCGTGCAGCTCGCGCTCCCGCGCCCGATACCCGATCGCGGTGCCGAGCCAGAAGTCGTGGTCGGCGCCGGGCGGCGCGGCGCGGGCCAACGCGATGGCGTGGTCGAGCAGCGAATCGATCGCGACAGCGGCGAAGTCGTCGGAGTCCTGGGCGGCCGCCCACCAGATGAGGGCTCCCGCGTGGAACACCACCGGGGCCGGATCGTCAGTATCCCGCGCGGACAGCTCGGCGAAGTACTGCGCCGCGACGGGGAAGGCGCCGGCGTACAGCGTATCGAGCCCGGTGCGCAGGTCGGGGCGCTCCATTCGCGGTGCGGGCGGCGAAGCGCCACGCGCGCCCTGCATGACCAGCAGGACCGCGAGGGGCAACCACATCTTAGCGGGTGATGGGGAGCGTGCCCCCCGGGCGGGCGGAGGGGGGGACCGGCGCGGCCTGCAGCAGGGCGGCGACGCGGTCGGCGACTTCGCGCAGCGCGCGGCCACTCGGGGAATCGGGTGCGGCGACGACGACCGGCTGTCCCGCGTCCGCCAGCGCAGCGAGCCCCGCCTGCAGCGGGATCTGACCCAGCAGCGGGACCGACAGCTCCTGGGCAAGACGCGCACCGCCACCCGACAGAAACAACTCGCTCTTCTCCCCGCAGTGCTCGCAGACGTAGTAGCTCATGTTCTCGACGACGCCGAGCACGCGCGTGCCGACCTTTTCGAACATCTTCGCGCCACGCAGAGAATCTCCGGTGGCGACTTCTTGCGGTGTAGTGACGATGAGCGCGCCGTGCAGGTGGATCGTCTGCGCCAACGACAGCTGCGCGTCGCCGGTTCCTGGCGGCAGATCCACCAGAAAGTAGTCGAGCTCCCCCCAGTCCACGTCGCGTAAAAATTGCTGGATGATCTTCATGATGATCGGACCGCGCCAGATCGCCGGCGCGTCGCGCTCGACGATGAAGCCGAGCGACATCAGCTTCACGCCGTGCGCGGAGAGCGGCTGGATCTTGCCGCCGACCACTGGCGGCTTGTCGGACACGCCCATCATGCGGGGGACGTTGGGACCATAGATGTCGGCGTCCATCAGTCCGACGCGGTGCCCGGCTCGCGCCAGCGCGGCAGCCAGATTCGCTGAGACCGTCGATTTCCCCACCCCGCCCTTGCCCGAGGAAATGGCGAGCACCCGGCCCAGGTGCGGCATCTCCTGAGGCGTCGGCGGCGGCGGCACAGCGGGGGCCCCGCGTGGGGTCCCACCGCCCTCCGCGGGCTGGCCCCCGCCCGGGTCGACGACGCTGATCTTCACGTCGCGCACCCCATCCACCGCCTGGACCGCCCGGCGGGCGTCGCGGACGAGGGTGGCGGGATCCTCCCGCGTCAAATGGAAGGTGAACGAAACCCGGCCGTCCTCATCCGCGACCAGCTCGTGCACCACCGTCGCGGCGAGCGAGCCGTCGAGTCGCGGGTGGGGGATGGCGGCGAGGGCGGTCTGGACGCGGAGGCGCAGCGAGTCGCTGGAAGGAGTGGGTGGCACGGCCGGAAGTTAACCACTACGTTGCGAGACATGCATCCAGACGGCACGGCGAAGCTGCGCAGCCTGCTTGAAGCCTACGCCGAGCGTAAGGCGAAGACGCAGGTCGTTCCCACGGCCTCCGACGCCGAAGCCGAGCGCAAGCGCCGCGCCGGTGGTGAGATCCTGCGCACCGTCGTCCGGCCGGTGCTGGAAGCGGTCCTGCTCGAGCTGAAGAGCGCGGGGCACGACGCCACGACCCGGGACCACACCGACCGCGACGACGCCTATCCCAGCGTGGCGCTGTCGCTCACGCCGCGGGCCGCGAATACCCCGGACGCCCTGTCGTCGGCCATCATCTTTCGATACGA
>DASTHG010000326.1:0-4672 GCA_035718325.1 Gemmatimonadales bacterium
GTCCGCGCCTCTGCTGAAATGCTTTCCTCTCGGTCACCGAGCAATTCCTCAAGGCGTGAGGCTCCAAGATGAAGGCGTGAGGCTCCAAGATGAAGGCGTGAGGCTCCAAGATGAAGACTTAAGGTTCTGGGACGATCTGTCGGGGGGGCTAACACTGCGGATCCCCGCGGTCGAACAGATAGCACACCACGCCGTCCAGGACGGTGGCTGTGGCGACGATGCCTACGAGCACGGTGACAGTCCCCGCGGCCTTGGCTACGTGTTCGACTCCCGTGTGGTAGCCGAGCGTCATCGAGTCCACCTGGCTGCGAGGGATGCTGTGCCGGCACCTGGGGCACTGCAGGGGCATGTCGAACCGCGTGCCCGTGACCGAGTCCTCGGTGACGACCACGTCATGCCATTTCTCGACCCCGCGGCTGGTCCAGATCCACACCGGCTGATCGGGCTTGATTGGCGTCGCCTGCTCGAGTGGACGCCGCCCCCAAAAGCCGGCGCAGCCTGCGCTCGAGAGGACGAATGCGAGGGGTAACCAGCTCCTGGTCCGGCTCATCGCGCCCTCCAGGTGAGCTCCGTGGAGTGAGCGCGATCGTTACGGGCTGCGTCTCAAGCCGACTTCAAGAAGACCGGACCAACGGTGTCAGACAAGGCCGCTCTTGATTATTCCAGACAATTCGAGAGAATGCAGTGGTCACGGGAGACACTTCTCATGAATCGCTGCTACTGTGCTGCGGTCCTGTCGATCCTGCTCGTTGGCTGCAATGGCGCAACCGACCCCGCCAACGTCGCCGGATTCTATGTCCTGACGACGGTGGATAGCCTTGCCGTCCCTCGCTTGATGAACGCGACCAACACGTGCGATGAGTTGGTTCTGAGAGGAGGACTGCGTTTGGCAACGAATAGCTCTTTTGACCTGTCCATCACCCAGCTGCAGGACTGCACGCGCGCTGGCGGGACCGCAGATACCTTCACTGCGGTCACGAGCGGTGATTTTTCGGTCGATCACACGAATCTCATCCTCCATCCTGCGGGAACCACTGTCGGGCTGTCCGGTATGGCGCCGGGCGGAGCGATCCAGCTGCAGCTCCCTCAACTCCCACTCATTGCCGGTTCCCACTCGGGCACGTTCGTCGTCTTCCCACAGTAGCCCGAGCTCGGAGATGTGACGTTCCAGCCTTGGCCGATGGTATGTAGTCTTAGCCACACTTCCGGAGCCCCGTTGTGCGATGCCGACTCGTGTTCCTCGTGCTCAGCCTCCTCACCGCCAGCTGCGCCAACAGTCTGGGTCCGCCGGCGACGGTGACGGGCGTGTGGGCAGCAGCCTTTCACATCCCCGGGTCGAGCCTGGTGCTTAACCTCACACAGCCCGACGGCGCCGTCTCCGGCAGCGGCACCTACACGGGCGAGGCCGGACCTTCCGGCACCTTGCAGGTGACTGGTTCGTACGCTGCGCCTCATGTGACGCTCGCCCTGCGGTACGACTACGGTCTCACCCGGAACTACGATGGCGCAGTGCTCGATGCACACCAGATGACGGGCACCATCTCGGACAGTACGGGCTTTACCGGTACGCTGACCCTCATTCGTCAGTAGGCCGATCGAGCAGGCGAGCCGTTCACGCCGAAACCGCCGCCCGCGCCGCGTCGCGCGGCGAGCCGCCCCACTGCCGGTGCCACGCCCGGCGCAGCTGGAGTCCCGACCGGAAGCCCGCGACCTCGGCCGCGCGGGTGACCGTGGCGCCGCACTCGATCGACAACCGCGCGCGCTCCAGCCGGATCAGCCGCAGGTAGTGCAGCGGCGACACGCCGGCGTGGTCCATGAACAACCGCAGCAAGTGACGCTCGGTGGCGTGCGCCACCGCCGCCAGAGCGGCCATGTCCCAATCGCGTTCCGGACGGGTGACGATGGCGTCTTGCACCCGGTGGACCGCGGCGTGGAGATGGCGGCGATGCACCAGGAAGGGCGATTGCTCGGGATCGCGCGGCGAGCGCCGCACATACACGACCATGTCCTCGGCGACACTCGCCGCGAGCGCCTCGCCGCACTCGGCGGCGATCAGGTGCAGCGCGAGGTCGATCCCCGCGGTGATCCCGGCGCTCGACGCGAACGGCCCATCGACCACGAACACGCGATTGTCGATCACCTCTGCCCGGGGCGCCAACGCCCGCAGCGCCGAAAGCAGCTCGTGGTGCGTGGTGCAGCGGCGCCCCCGACGAGGCCGGCACGCGCCGCGAGCAACGTCCCCGAGCAGATCGCCAGCACGCGGTGTTGCGTCCCCCCGGCCAGCACGGGCTCACCCAGCCGCTTGAGCCACTGCGCGATCGCCGCGATCGGCGGCGTGACGCGCTCGAGATGCGCGGCCGGTTGGCCCACCAGCACGATCCAGGTGGGCGCTTCCAGTCGATCGGGCAATGGCTCGAGGTCGGCCAGCCCCACACCGACAGAAGTCGGTGGGGCTGCGAGCGGGCCCGCGAATCGCAGGCGAAAGCGCGGCGCCTGGCCACGCCGTTGCCGGTGCAGGTTCGCCAACCGAAAAGCCTCGGCGGGCCCGGCGATGTCGAGCAGCAGCGAGTGCGGCGCGACGACGAACAGGCAATCGATCAGCTCGGCACGGGCGATCATTTCAGGACACCACCTCCACGCAGATCATACGAAGATGGCTTTGGAATCGCCACAGTTCCGGTCCGGTTATGTCCGGATTTGATCCAAAGCTGTCGGGCTGCGGCGCCGAAATCCGGGCGCCCCTGCCCTAGCTTCGCGCCCATGAACATTTCGCGATCGGCAATTCTGGGCGTGCTGGCCCTGATGGTCACCGGCACCGCGGCGACAACCGCGCTCGCGCAGGGCGTGGAACAGGGCGTCGACACGAGCATCGCACCCGGCGACGACTTCTTCGCGTATGCCAATGGCGTGTGGCTCAGGACCACGGCGATTCCCGAGGGCCGGGAACGCTGGGGCGTCCGCAACGAGATCGACGCGCAGACGCGCCGCCAGATCGCGGACCTGCTGGAGGGCGCCCGCGCGGCGCCCCGGGGAACGGCCGCTCGCACGGTCGCCGACTTTCGCGCGGCCTGGCTGGACGAGGCCGCGATCGAAGCCCGTGGTGTCGCCGCGGGGCGCCCGGTGCTCGACAGCATCGATCGCGTGCGCGACAAAGCGTCACTGACCCGCCTGCTGGGCCGGTGGATCGGCGCCGATGTCGATCCGCTCAACTACGGGGTCTACCAATCGGCGCGTTTGGTCGGGTTGTCGGTCGAAGCCGGCATCAATGGCGAGCGGGACTATCCGGCGTTCCTGCTGCAGGGCGGACTCGGCCTCCCCGACCGCGACTACTACCTCGGTGCCGAGCCGCGCATGCAGGCGCTGCGGACCAGATACCGGACCTATGTCGCGCGCCTGTTGACACTCGCTGGGTTCGATCGCGCCGACGCGCGCGCCGTAGCGGTCGTGGAACTCGAGACGGCGCTCGCACGGAGCCAGGCGACGCACGCGGTCTCGGCCAACGACCACAATGCCGATCATCGGTGGACGCGCGCCGACTTCGCGCGCGAAGCCCCGGGCATGGACTGGCCGGCGTTTCTCGCCGCGGCGGGGCTGAGCGGTCAGGACACGATCGCCGTGTGGCAACCGGGCGCCATGACGGGCGTGGCGGCGCTCGTGGCTTCGGTGCCGCTCGACACGTGGAAAGACTATCTGCGCGTCCACCTGCTCGACGAAGCGGCCGACGTACTGCCGCATGCCTTTGCCGACGAGGCGCTGGCGATGCGCAGCGCGGTCTCGGGGCAGCCGCCAGCCACCCGCGCGGAGCGAGCGCTCGAGGCAACGCAGCGGGCGTTCGGCGACGCGATCGGGAGGATGTACGTCGAGCTTTACTTCTCGCCCACACAGAAGGCGCGCGTCCAGAGCATCGTGGCCAACGTCGCCGCGGCGTTCCGCCGGCAGGTGGCGGCGACGACGTGGCTCTCGCCGGCGACCAGAACGCTCGCCCTGGCCAAGTTGCGGACGCTCGACGTGGGCATCGGCTATCCGGATCGCTGGGATGGTCATGCCGACCTGGTCGTCGATCCAGCGGACGCGCTGGGCAATCGACGTCGCGCGCTGGAGCGCAGCCACCGCGACGCGCTGGCGCGGCTCGGCCGGCCAGTCGACCTGACACAATGGTGGATTGCACCGCAGGCGGTGGGCGCGGTGCTCACCTTCCAGCAGAATGCCTACGACTTCGCGGCGGGTCTGTTGCAGCCACCGAAGTACGACTCGACCGCGTCCGACGCCGCGAACTATGGCGCCGTCGGTGCCATCATCGGGCACGACATCAGCCACTTCATCGACGTGCTCGGCGCCGACTATGACACCGTGTTCGCAGAGCGCCACTGGTGGACCGCGGAAGACATGGCGCACTTCGAAGCGGCGGCCGAGCCGCTGGTGCAGCAGTTCAACGCGTATCACCCGTTTCCGGACGTGGCCGTCAACGGCCGTCTGACACGGACGGAGAACGTGGCCGACCTGGCCGGCCTGACGGCAGCGTTCGAGGCCTACCGGCTCACCCTGGGCGATCGGTCTCGCGACACTACGTGGGTCCGGCAGCAAGACCGCCAATTCTTCATCGCGTGGGCGCGCAGCTGGCGTATCCGAATCCGCGACGAAGCGCTGCGCACGCAGGCCACCTCCAGTGATC
>DASTHG010000327.1:0-4292 GCA_035718325.1 Gemmatimonadales bacterium
TGGAGCGTGCTGGTGCGCCGCCTCACGCCCGAGGTGGTGCTGCTCGAGGTCGCGCCACGGCCGACGGGCGGTGCAGCATCGCGCGAGGCGGCGGGTGCGCGTCTTGGGTGGCTGCTGCGCCCACGACCCGACACTGTCTCCCCCCGAGCCGCCGTTTCGATCGGGGCGCCGGTCGCCCTCGGCGATGAGGTGGTCATCAGCGGTGCCGACGAGGCCCCGGCCGGCGTCGACGGCTGCCCTTCTCCTGATAGCGCGATCGCCGGGATCGCGGCGCCGTCCGTCGTTGTCGATGGATCGGCCCAGCTCCTGGGATCCCCACCTGAGTTGCTCCAGCCGACAAGCGACCTTGGCGTGTTCGATCGGTTTCGCGCTCGTGCGACCCTGGTCCTTCCAGGTGGGACCTATACAACGAGTCCCGCCACTGTCGGAACATCGTGCGATCTCCGCAACTCGACCAACTGGGGTGATCCTGTCGGAACCGCGACGCCATGTAGCGGATACCTCCCGTTGGTCAGCGTCGACGGTGATCTCACCTTGGGCGGTGGGATCGGACAAGGCATCTTATTGGTAAATGGCGACTTGCATGTTCTTGGTCCATTCACCTTTCATGGCGTGGTGATCGTGAAGGGGGCGGTGGACATCACAGCGCCCACGGACGTGCGTGGTATCTTGGCAGCAGCAGAACTGCGCTCCGGGGCCGGGTCGGTGACCCAACTTAAGGTGCACTACTCTAAATGCATTATTTCGAAGGCTTTAGATTCTTCGGCACCGCTCTCGCCGCTCTCCTCCCGCGCGTGGATTCCGCTGTTTCAAGCGCCCTAACTCTATTTCCCCAAAACAGTTGTTGGATTGGCCTCAAGTAGCTTCGAGGCTTGACAGGATAACGGCAAGGTCTTACCGTAGCTTGCCCCGGTTCCGCCGTTTCTTTCACACTATGGGGATTCATGGCTCTTCTGGGCTTTGGTGGCAAGAAAACCACAGTCGGGCTCGATATCGGCTCCGGCATCGTCAAGCTCGTCGTGGTCGACCACCGATCGAGTGAGCCGGAATTGATTCGGGTCGCCACGACCGAGGTTGCGGCCGACGCCATCGTCGAGGGCGAAATCATGGATCCCGGCATCGTCGCGGAGGCGATCCGGGGGCTCTTCTCCACGGCCGGTGTGAAGCCGAAGGGCGTGGTGACGGCGGTCGGTGGGCGGGACGTGATCGTGAAAAAGATCCAAATGGACCGCATGCGGGAAGCCGAAGCCCGCGACGTGATCCGCTGGGAAGCCGAGCAGCACGTCCCCTTCGACATGGCCAACGTGGAGCTGGACTTCCAGATCCTCGATCCCGACGCCGAGGGGCTGCAGATGAACGTGCTCCTCGTGGCCGCCAAGCGCGAGTTGGTGGACGGCCGGGTATCGCTGCTGCGCGAAGCGGGGCTCGACCCCGCCATTATCGACGTGGACGCGTTCGCGATTCACAACGCCTTCGAGCTGAACTACCCCGAGGCGATGAACGGCGTCGTCGGTCTGGTCAACATCGGGCACGAAGTGACCAACGTGAACATCCTCGACGACGGCATCCCGGTGCTCACCCGCGATCTGTCGGTCGGGACGCGCCGCTTCCGCGAAGACCTGCAGCGCGAAAAGGGGATGTCGGCAGAGGACTCGGAGCGCGTGGTGACGGGAGCCGCGCAGAGCGGTGACCTCGCCGGCTACGTGGAGGCGCGTGGCGAAGAGGTGGCGGTGGGCGTGGAGCGTGCGGCGGCGTTCCTGGCGACGGCGTCGCGCTCGGCGAGCGGGTTGTCGCGCGTGTTCACGAGCGGCGGCGGCGCGCGCATTCCCGGTCTCAACGACGCGCTGGCGCAGCGCCTCAAGGTGCCGGTGGAGCCGGCCAATCCGGTGCAGCGGCTCAAAGTGCGCGATTCGGTCTACGAGTCGGTGTCGCTCGATGAAGTGGCGCCCCTCTTGATGCTCTCCATCGGACTCGCGCTCAGGCGGGCGGCGTAATGATCGAAATCAACCTGCTTCCGGGGCTGAAGCGCAAAGCGTCGGGCGGCGGCGCGCGCTTCAAGATGCCGAATCTGGGGGCCGTGCTGTCGAACGTGAAGGACCCCTGGCTGCTCGGCGCGATCGCCGCGGGCGTCGTCGCGATCGGCGGCAACGCCGCGCTCTATACCTTGAATACCGCGCGGCTCAGCCGCCTCGACACGGTGCTGGCAGGCGTGCAATCGGAAAAGCGGCGCTACGACGCCGTCGCGGCCCAGAAGCGCCAGGCCGAGCGCGCGCGCGATTCGCTCGCCGCCGAGCTCACGATCATCCGCACGATCGACGCCGATCGCTTTATCTGGCCGCATCTGCTCGACGAGATCACGAAGGCATTGCCGCAGTACACCTGGGTCACGCAGATCCAGAATCTCTCGAGCGCCCCCGTCGCGACGACCACGACAGGCACGACGACCGGGACCGTGTCCGCCGACGCCGGGGCGGCCACCGACACCCGTGTGTCGATCGACGGGCGCACCGTCGACATTCAGGCGTACACCACATTCCTGCGGCAGCTGACGGCGTCGCCCTGGATCACGGACGTCACGGCTACCCGTGCCACCACGGTGATCGAGCAGGATCGCCCCGTGACGGAATTCAACATCACCCTGCGGTACAAGCGGGCGGACTCCCTCTACATCCGCACCGTGCCGCTGGTCGAGTCGGTGAGGTAGCCGATGGCCTTCGGAGTTCCCCAGGACCAGCGCAGCCAGGCGATGCTGCTGATCATCGTCCTCTCCCTGGTCGGCATCTACTTCGGCTGGACCAAGGTCCAGTCGCCCAAGATTGCCGAGATCAAGTCGACGCAGACGCAGATCGACAGCCTGAGCGAGGTGATCCGCAAGGCAAAGGCGGATCTGGCGTCGGGGAGCGTGGAGAGCATGCGCCGCGCGATCGAGCGCTATCGCGCCGGACTCGGGCTCATGCGCCGCCTCGTCCCCGAGGGCAACGACGTCCCCACCCTGCTCGACCAGATCTCCAACCGCGCCAAGGTGCGCGGGCTGACGGTCGGCACGTTCCAGCCGCTCTCGGTGGAGCCGGGGCCGCCGCTCGCCCTGTCGATCCGCGAGCCCGGGGACACCGGCAAGGCGCACAAACCCGGCCAGCCGGCGTTCGACATCTACCGCTATCACTACGAGATCTACGGGCATTACGACGACATCGGGGAGTTTCTCGCCGACGTCGCAAGCCTCGCTCGGATCATGGTGCCGCAAACGGTGGTGTTGAAGGCGGCGACGGCACAGACCCAGAAGTTCGTCGGCGACACGGCCGGCGCCCTGCTCGAAGCGGACTTCGACCTGCGCACCTACGTGAAGCGGGTGCCGGTCGCTGCGGCGGGGGGAGCGGCGAATGCGCATCCGTAGTCTCGTCCTGACCCTGGCATGGGTCGCCCCGGCGCTCGCCGCCCAGACCGCGCGCGCCGACAGCGCGCGCGCCGCCGCGGCCGCCAGCGATACCGGGCCGCTGTCCTTGTCGCGCGAGGTCTTCTCTTACCAGGGCGCGGGACGCGATCCGTTCCTGTCGCTGCTCAAGTCGGGCGATATCCGGCCCCTGATCACCGATCTGAAACTCGTCACCGTCATCTACGACGAGCGCTATGCGGCGCGCAGCGTGGCGGTGCTGCGCGACATCACGACCAGCAAGCGCTATCGCGTCCGCACCGGCGACGTGCTCGGCCGGCTGCGCGTGACGCAGATCAAGCCGCGCGACGTCGTGTTCACGATTCAGGAATTCGGCTTTGAACGACAGGCGACGCTCTCGCTCGCCAAGCAGGAGGAGACGCCATGAAGCGCAGCATCGTAGTGGCCGCGTGCCTCGCCCTTGGGGCGGCCTCCCGTCTCATGGCCGCGACGCGGGACGGCGAAGTGCGGTCCGTCACCGTGGCGCCGGCGAGCGGCAAGGTCACCGTCACGATCGATCTCCGCGGCGCGGTCGAGGTGCAGGACTTCACCCTCGAGTCCCCCGCCCGGCTGGTGCTCGACCTGCTCGGCGCGCACCTCGCGGCGCCCGCCACGCTGTACGACGGGCAGAATCGCGGCGGCATCAAGAACATCCGCTACGGCCAGTTCAAGCCCGGCGTCGTGCGCGTGGTCATCGACCTCGACGCCCTGAAGGACTACCACATCGACCGCAGCAACGGGCAGGTGCGGGTCGAGATCGGCTCGGAGCGCACGTCCTTCGCCGCCTGGACGAGCGGCGGGTCGACCAGCGTCCTGGCCACGGCGCCGGCCGCCGCGCCGCTGGCGCCGCCGCCCCCCGTCA
>DASTHG010000328.1:0-15110 GCA_035718325.1 Gemmatimonadales bacterium
AGGGCGAGACACTCCGCACCAAGCTCGATCGCGAGCATCAGCTCGGCATCGAGGAGGCGGTGAAGATCACGACCGAGGTTGCCGACGCGCTGGACTATGCCCACCGCCACGGGGTGATCCACCGGGATATCAAGCCGGAAAACATCCTGATCCAGGAAGGCAAGGCGATGCTGACCGACTTCGGCATCGCCCTCGCCGTCGTAGAGGCGGTTGGCGACCGGCTTACTGAGACCGGGCTCAGTCTCGGGACGCCGCAATACATGAGCCCGGAGCAAGCGACGGCAGACCGGCGGCTGGACGCAAGGAGCGATGTGTACTCCCTGGGTGCGGTGTTGTATGAGATGCTGGCCGGCGAGCCGCCGGTGAGGGGCCCCAATGTTCAGGCGATGATCGCGAAGCTGATGACCGAGCGACCCACGCGGCTCCGTGTGGTGCGGGATACCGTGCCTGAGGGAATCGACGCCGCCGTCGCCAAAGCGCTGAGCAAGATCCCGGCCGACCGCTTCGGGTCGGTGAGCGAGTTCTCGCGCGTCATTTCGCTGGCGCGGGATATCCCTGAGCGTCCACGCCGGATCATGGTCGCAGTGGCGGGTGGCGTTGTGGTGGCGATTGGTGTCGTCGCCTGGGTGGCGCTCGGCCACCGGTCGCCGGTTGCCGAGGCCTTCACCGCGCAATTCGTGCAGCTCACCACCGACGGCAACGCTCGCAGCCCCTCGCTCTCACCCGATGGAACCCGGCTGGCGTACGTCGCGCGCGACTGCGCGGGCGACCGCTGCACCGAACGTCTGGTGGTCGGCGATACCGGCGGAGCGGGCACGGTCACCCTGATGACAGGCAAGAGCATTCTCGTTTATGGCTGGGCCGCGCAGGGGCGGTTTCTCATCGCGGGCCCGGATTTCCCGGTCCCCGGAGAAGCGGTCGCGGTGTCTGCCCTGGGCAATGCGCCACGGTCTCTACACGGCAGAGTAGCCTTCGTCGTGGGCGCGACGGACACCGTCGTGGCGAGCCCGGGATTCGCTCCGCTGGCCGACAGCATTACCTGGCTGCGGCTCGTCACCGTCAGCGACGGCCTGGTGAGGGACAGCATCGCGGTACGACGTCCAGCGCTGGCTCATGTCGGGTTCCCGGCTCCGGTTGGCGGCCGCATCGCTGTGGTCAGCGCAACCATGAGCGGCTGGATGGTTCACTTGATGGATCGAACAGGACGGATGACCGATTCGCTCACAATTACAGGTGTTCCCGGGGGGTTTTCTTGGGAGCCGGGGGCCAACGGCGTCGTGTGGAGCTCGGACCTCGGAACGGCGGGCGAGAGCTTTGCAGCCAAGGGCGCTCCAGTCGCGACCGTCATCCTGCGACACCGGTCGTCCCCGGATGGAAAGTTCGTCGGACCGACCGATACGCTGCTGCGGCTCCAGCCAGGCAGTCAACTCGCAGAGCTCAGCCTCACGGGGACGGCGCTGTTGACGCAGGGCCCGATGGAGACCGTGGTGTCCGCGCTCGAGCGTGGCGCCCCGGGCCAGCTCGCCTTCCGCTCGCGGCGGCTCGCCGCTTCTACCGCGGGGCTCCAGGCAGCCCTGTCGCGTGATGGGAGCGTGGTCTGGCTCAAGCGGGCAGGGTCGGGCACGGGTGCACTGCGCCGTGACGCGTTCGTCCCGTTTGAGGGAGGGGCGGAGCGTCCGTTCGACCTGCCGGCGGGCAGCGAGATCGGTTCGGACTGGACGCGACCAGTCTCGTCGGCCCTGCTCTATGCGGTCCGCGACGCCTCCGGCAGAGCCCGTCTGACTGAGATTGCGGTCGGGACGGGCCAGGCGCAAGACGTGTCCACGCTGCCGGAACGGACGGCCGGTATCTTCGCGACTCCGCGCGGAGGTTACGCGGCCGTCGATGTTGCGGCGCACTCGGCACGGGTCGTCGGGCGGCCGGGCAAGTCCGATACGACCTGGTCTGTGCCGGCCGTTGCGGGGCGACTCTTTGTCGCGCCGATGGACATGTCCGCGGACGGACGGGCCTTCCTCGAATTCTCCCAGGTTACCCAGGGCGATACGGTCTGGGTGCGGCGGGTACCGCTCGATGGCGGCGTTGCCTCGCCGGCCGTGGCAGTCCCCGTGAGCGCCTTCATCTGCGCGTTGTTGGACGGCAGTATCGAATCGGTCGCGAAGGATCCGTCCGGAGTTCTGGGATGGTACCGCATTCCGCCCGGTGGCAGTCGCGCCGTCCGGCTCGGAGATGCGCCCATTCAGGATGCACGCGCGATCTGGAGCAACTCGGATGACGGACGTCGGTTCATCGTGGTGCAGCCGGTGGACCGGCCCGATGTCTATCTCATCCGCAACTTCGGCGAGCTGCTGAGGCACTGAACGACGCCCTCGCCGCCCGCTATCGCCTCGAACGAGAACTAGGCAGGGCGGTATGGCCACGCGTCAGGCTGACAGCGCTACGGCGCAATGCAGCCTCACGGGCAGCGGAAGCCTGCCGCGATTGCAAGCATCGCGCGCACTCGCTCGAACCATCTCGAGCTGATTCGCGTCGCGGATGGTCTGGTGTTGGAGCTGCCCCAGTTCACCGCGCTCGACCGTCCTGCGTGGCGGCCCTAAACTCGCCCGTTCGGTTTTTTTCTCACAAGAGCGAGCGCGCCTGTCATGCTGAGCGGATCGCGCCGGGCGCGCGTAGCGAAGGACCTGCTTCCCCTACGCGAAAGCCCCAATGTCGAGGATGACATTTCCTTTCTTGTGCCGTAGCTCCACGTAGCGGTGGGCGTCGGCGACCTGTGCCAGCGGATAACGCCGGTCGATCACAGGCCGCAGCGCCCCCTGCTCGGCGAACTCGGTGAGCCGCACGAGATCGCGAGGTCCGAAGCGCGGCAGGCTGTCGTCCACGGAGACATAACGGCCGCCGGGAGCTAAGGCTGCCTGCACCGCGACCTTGAGCGCCGATGTCTTGCGCCGTCCGACCGCATCGATCACCCGATCGTAGAGTTCGTTCCCCCTCTCCCGGAGGGAGAGGGGGTCAGGGGGTGAGGCCGCCGTGTAATCGAGCACGACATCGGCGCCGAGTGAGCGGACGAGGTCAAGGTTGGTAGGTCCGCACGCCGCGGTGACGTGCGCGCCCTGGTGCTTGGCGATTTGCAGCGCCGCGGTCCCAATGGCGCCCGACGCACCATAGATGAAGACGCGCTGTCCGGCGGCGACGCCGGCCTTCCTCAGACAATAGAGCGCCATCAGGCCGCCGTAGGGCAGGGCGGCCGCTTCGGCCGCCGTCAGATTCTGCGGCGCGCTGGCCACGATCTTCGATTCCTTCACGCACGCGTACTCGGCGTACGCACCCATGCGCATGGTGGTGAACGCATAGACGCGCTGGCCGACACGAAAGCGTCGCACGCTCGAGCCGGTTGCTACGACGTCGCCCACCAGCACCGCGCCCAGAATCGGCTGCCGCGGCTTCGTGATTCCCATGGCGAGCCGCGCCAGCACGCGAAACCAGAGCTGTGCCGTCGGCACCATGCTGCGGATGTAGGTCTCGCTGACGGTGACGGCCGCGGCGTGAACTTTGACCAGCAGGTCGTGTCGACCCGGAACGGGCTGCGGTACGTCCCGGATCTGCAGTACTTCCGGAGGTCCATACCGGGTACAAATCGCGGCTTTCATGCCGCCAGGCGGCTCTGCTCGTGCCAGCGTTGCTCGTCGACGCCGCGCACCAGGAGCCACCCGGCGGTCACCAGCAGGCCGAGTATGGCGACGAGGACCAGATAGTAGAAGAGCGCGGTCCCGAGGGGTGGATAGATGTAGGTTAGCCATCCGAAGCCACTGACGACCGCGATGACGCCGAGGAAGCGGGGCAGGAACGTCGACTTGATGATCAAGTAGCCCTGGAAGAGGGTGCAGACCCCCAGGAACACGAGCGCGATCCCCGCCGTCGTGTTGTTGATCTTGATCGACAACAACGCGAGCGCCTGCAGCTGACCCGTGCCGAACACACTCAGGTAATCGGCTCCGCCGAGGATCAGGAGCGGCGCGTAGTAGAACGCGCGCGCGAGCGTCTTGATCGTACACCCTACGAGGCCGAAGACGAGCGACACGAGCGCGGCGGTCCGATCGACCGGTCGGAGCAACACGTAGAACAACACCGTCGTCGCGATGTTCGCCGACATCTCGGCGAGAAAGACTGTGAATCCCAACAGGTAGAGCTGGCGGTGCGCGACGATGTTGGTGGCCGTGGTGACGGCGTCGCGCGCGCTGACGAGGCGGTTGGCGATGAGCCCTTGCGCCAGGACACCGCCGATCAGGGTGAGCAGCGAGCACACACCGGCGGCGCGCGCTACGGTCTTGGGTGACATGTGATGAAGCTACCGGCGTCTTGTCATCCGCGCGACCAAAAGCAGGTCCTTCGCTGCGCGCGCGTTCCGCGCGCTTCGCTCAGGATGACGGTCGATCAGAAGGACCTTCCGCGACCGCACCCAACCCTTGATCTCCTTTTCCCGCGCGATGGCGTCCCGAATGTCCACGAACCGCTCGAAGTAGGCCAGTCGGCTGACGCGATACCTGGTTGTGAACCCAGGGATTGTGCTTTGCCTGTGTTCTCTCACCCGGCGCGCGAGGTCATTGGTGACGCCGACATACAACACCCGGGACCGACTAGCCATGATATAGACGTAGAAGGTGCGCATGCACCTCTATCATGGTCACTGTTGCTCGACTCACCGTCATCATTATCCGGCAGCCGGGAGAAATCTCTCTCTATCCTTCCTTCTCTTCTTGTTTTTTTTCTCACAAGAGCAGGCGGGGGTTGTCATCCGGAGCGAAGCGCGCCGCAGGCGCGCGTAGCGAAGGACCTGCTTTCGAGGCGCAAAACGCGCCCCGGACGTATCATTGGCATCTAGGTGAACCCGAACGAGAAGCAGCGCCTCGCCGACGCGTTGGCCGGCCGCTACACCATCGAAGAGGAGGTGGGCCGCGGGGGCATGGCGATCGTGTACCGCGCGGTGGACCTGAAGCACGATCGGCGCGTGGCGATCAAGGTGCTCAAACCGGAGCTGGCCCAGGCACTCGGGCCCGACCGGTTCCTGCGCGAAATCAAGCTCACGGCACAGCTCAGTCACCCGCATATCCTGCCGCTGCTCGACTCCGGCGAAGCGCACGGCGTGCTCTACTACGTCATGCCGTTCGTCGAAGGCGAATCGCTGCGCGACCGACTCCGTCGCGAGCACCGGCTGCCGGTCGACGAGGCTCTGACGATCGCGCGCGAAGTGTCGGATGCGCTGGATTCGGCGCATCGCCACGGCGTGATCCACCGCGACATCAAGCCCGAGAACATCCTGCTCGAAGAAGGACATGCCGTCATCGCGGACTTCGGGATCGCGCGAGCCATCGCCGAATCGGCCGGCGAGCGGCTGACCGCGACGGGCGTGGCGGTCGGGACCCCGGCCTATATGAGTCCGGAGCAGATGTCCGGCGAGAGCGAGGTGGGGAGCCGGTCCGATATCTACGCGCTCGCGTGCGTGGTGTACGAGCTGCTGGCCGGCGACCCACCCTTCGACGCTCCCACGGCGCAAGCCGTGTTCGCGCGCCGTCTCACTGGGCCGGTGCCCCATGTGTCGCAAGCGCGCCCCGGCGTCTCGGCCGAGGTCGACCGGGCGCTGCGCCGGGCGCTCGCGGCGGCACCGGACGAGCGTTACTCCACCGCGGCGGAATTCGCGACCGCCTTGCTTCCCGCCGCCATCGGTACGCCGGAGGCAAGCGCCTGGCACGCCCTGCGGCGCCTCGCGCGCACGCCGCGCTACGCGATCGCGGGGCTGGGGGTGCTCGCGGCCGCGGTGCTGGCGGTGGCCGTGCCGCTGCGCGCCCGCATGGCCCGCGAGCACGGCCGCACGCTGTTGTCGCGCGCGCTGCAGCTGGCGGACTCGAATCGTTTCGTCGAAGCGTACAATCTGGCGACGCGCGCCGATCAGGATTTGCCAGGAGACTCCGGCGTGGCGCGGCTGATGCCGCGCGTCGCCGACCAGCTCTCGGTGACGAGTGAGCCTCCGGGCGCACAAGTCTTCGTCGAGCGCTTTACGCCCGACGCGCACGACCAGCCGCGCGACAGCGTGAGCTTCGGCGTGACCCCGATCCACGAGCGCCGGCTGGCCCGCGGTGATTATCGCGTCGTGATCGCCAAAGACGGCTTCGTCCCGGTGGAACGCATGGCATCGAGCCACCGCGACCGCGAGACGAAGCGCGCGCTGTCGCCGATCAGCATCAGCGTCACGCTGCTGCCGAGCGACCGGGCGCCCCGCGACATGGTGTTCGTGCCCGGCGGCTCCTACCAGCTGCGGAGCCCGGACCTGCCCGTGAACCTCTCGACGCCGTTGGGCGATTACTGGATCGACACGTACGAAGTGACCAACGAGGCGTACAAGGCGTTCGTCACTGCGGGCGGGTACCGCAAACCCGAGTACTGGACGCAGGGACAGATCGGCACTGCGGCCTGGCAACGCCTCCGCGACCGCACGGGAATGGCCGGTCCGCGCAGCTGGGCCGGCCAGGACTACCCGGCCGGACGCGCGCGCTATCCGGTCACGGACGTGAGTTGGTACGAAGCGACGGCGTACTGCGCGTTCATGGGGAAGGCCCTGCCCACGGTGTTTCAATGGGAGAAAGCGGCGCGCAACGGCGTGACCACCTCGTTCGAGGGGGTGATGATGCCGTGGGGCTACGTCGCTCCGGGCGAAGCCACCGCGCTGCGGGCGAACTTCAGCGGCAGCGGGCCCGCGCCGGTGGACGCCTACCGCTTCGGCATCAGCGCGTTCGGCGCCTACGGCATGGCGGGCAACGTGAAGGAGTGGACGGCGAATCAGGTGCGGGACGGATACGGCGTGACGGGCGGATCGTGGCAGGATCCCATCTATCTGTATTCGGATTTCGGTTCTGTCGCCCCCACCGCCTCGGCCGCCGACTTGGGATTCCGGTGCGCCAAAGTCGTGGGTCAGCCGGCAGGGGACCAAGGGGCGTTTCAGATTCACACCGACCAGCGCACCCCGCGGTATGCGGTCTTGGGGCCGGTCGCCTTCCAGGCGCTGCTCAGCCACTACCGCTATGATCGCCGTCCGCTGGATGCTCACATCATCGAAACGATCGAGACGCCCGACTGGGTGCGGCAGGAGATCAGCTATGTCGCCCTCGAGACCGATACGGCGCTGGCGTATCTCTACCTGCCGAAACAGGCCGCGCCGCCATTTCAGACGATGCTGTACATCGCGAGCTCGGGCGCATTCTCGCAACACACCGTCCCTGAAGATCTCGAGTATGCCATCGGTCCCAACATCAAGGCCGGCCGAGCCGCGCTGGCGGTGGTGCTCAAAGGAATGGCGGGACGGAGCTTTGGACCGGGGTGGCAGCAGCCCGCGCCCAGCTCGGTGCGATTCCGCGACCTCCTGGTCCTGAACGCCACCGAGGTGCGGCGCGCCATCGATTATCTCGAGACGCGCAGCGACATCGACATGCGCCGGCTGAGTTACGTGGGACTGAGTTTCGGAGCGGGCTCTCGGCTCATCTTCGCCGCCGTGGACGACCGCTTCCATGCCGTGGTGCTGATCGGCGGCGGCATCGACGAGCGCATGCAGCCGACGCTGCCCGAGGCGGCCAACTTCAATTTCGCGCCCTATATCAAGCCGCCCAAGCTGCTGTTGAACGGACGCGACGACGAAGAACATCCCTGGTTCACGCGGGCGCTGCCCTTGTGGAATCTGTTGCGCGAGCCGAAGAAGCTCGTGCTGGTGGACGGCGCGGGCCACGTCCCGCCGGTGGAGGCTCGCGTGCCCGCGATCAATCAATTCCTGGATCAGACGCTCGGGCCGGTCGTCCGGAACCACTGAGGCGCATCATCACTCATTTGCCTCCAAGACCGTTGTTCCTATACGTTCGATTATGCGTCCGCTCATGCCGGTCGGGCTCATCGCCGTGCTGTTTCTCGGCGGCTGGGAACGCCTCCATTCGCAGGGGCTGAAGGTGAGTCAGCGCCTCCAGGATCTGGAGGCGGCCGCACAGCGCGATTCCAACGACCCCTACGCCCAGTACAACCTGGCCCTCGGGTACTGGAGCAAGAAGCACTACGACGACGCCGAGCGCGCGTTGCGCACCGCGGTGCAGATCGAGCCGCGCCTCGCCGAAGCCTGGCTGGCACTCGGCGCCCTCCCGTATGCGCGGCGCCCCCGATTGCGCGACGAGGCGATGCGTGGAAAGGTGCCGGCGGAGTGGGTTGGACCGTTGCGCGACTCGCAGCGGTTGATGCGCCAGGCGTTCGTGATCGATCCGCTCGTGGATCTCATGATTCTGGGCGCGACCGAGCCGTCCCAGGGGCCGATGCTGCTGAACTATCACGGCGTGATCGTCGTGGCCGTCGTCAATCCATTTTCCGCGTTCGAGCACGGCCACTACTCCGAAGCGTTCCAGAATCTCGACCTTTGGGTGCGGTCCCGACCGCGAGAGGCCGTTCCGAGCCTGATGCTCTGGTATCACGGTCTGGCGGCGGCCCACATCGAGCTCTTCCGGCCCGCCATCGATGACATGGAAACGCTGCTGCAACGCGCGCAGCAACGTGAGCAGACCGATTCATTCACCGTCCCATTTCAGACGAACGACTACCGCTACGTCCTGGCGACCTTCAGGGAGCGCGTCGGCCAGTTGCCGGAAGCCGTCCAGCTCTACCGGCAGGCCCTGGAGAGCGACCTCGGACTGTATATGGCCCACGTCCATCTGGCAGAGATCTATGCCACGACCCAGAAATGGGACTCCGCGCTCACCGAGTCACGGGAAGCGATTCTCACGAATCCCGACGATCCCAGCTCCTTGCTTACTCACGGCATCCTCCTGACGCGGGCGGGGCTCTTGGCGGCCGCCGAGGATACGTTGCGGCGCGCCATGGAGGCGAATCCGCGTGATGCGCGTGTCCCCTACTTCCTGGGCCTCGCGCAGCTCGCCCTCCACAAGACCGCCGACGCGCGGGTGACGCTGCAGCGCTTCATGGCGATCGCGCCGAGTCGCTACCAGCCCCAGATACGGGAAGCGCAGGACAGCCTCGCCAACGTGCACTAGCTCCGGAGGAACCCGATGCATGGGCGCATGATGGGTGGGACCGCTCTCGTGGTCCTGTCGGTGTCGGTGGTGACTCCTCCCGTGGGGGCGCAACAGCGCACGGTTTACGAAGATCTGCAGGCCTTCACCGACGCCCTCACGTACGCGCGTCTCAACTACGTCGACTCAGTGAACGTGTCGCGCGTGGTCGGGGCCGCGATCGAAGGCGCGCTGCATTCGCTCGACCCCCACAGCTACTACCTCACCCAGTCGGACTGGGATCGCTTCGCCGATTGGCAGCACGGGCGGTGGATCACGACGGGGTTGTTTCTCGAAAACGAAGAAGGCGCGATCGCGGTGGCTGCGGTGGCGCCGAACAGTCCCGCCGCCCGCGTGGGAATCGTCGTGGGAGATCGCGTGACCGAGATGAACGACACCGCCGTGGCCGGCGTGCCGGTGCAACGGCTGCAGTCGCTGCTGGGCGGAGCGCCCGGGACCAAGGTCCGGCTCACCCTGGAACGGGGCTCCCGGCTCTCGCCGCAGACGTTCCGGGTGACGATCAAGCGGTCGCCGATCGACGTGCGCTCGACCGTGATGAGCGAGATGATCGATTCCATCACGGGCTTCGTGCGGCTGCAGGATTTCAAGCTGGGTGCGGGACACGACATCTCCGACGCGCTCACACAACTCACGCACCGGCATGCGCGCCAGGTGGTGCTGGACCTCCGGGGCAACCCGGGCGGCTCGATCCCGGCTGCGGTCGAGGTCGCGGCGCAATTCCTCCCGGCTGGAACGCTCGTGTTCCGCACCCGCGGCCGCAAAGCGGACAGCAACCACGACTACGCCACGGACAGCGCCGGTGCCTTTCGGGACCTCCCTCTCATTGTGCTCATCGACCGCGGGTCCGCGAGCGCTGCGGAAGCACTGGCCGCCTGTCTCCAGGATCACGACCGGGCGCTGCTCCTGGGGCGTCGCAGTTTCGGGAAGGCATTGGTGCAGGTGCCATTCCCGCTGCGCGCCGGCGGTGTCGTCATGCTGACCGTGGCGCGCGTGGTGTCGCCCAGCGGCCGCGTCATTCAGCGTCCCTATGAGGGGTTGTCGTACGAGCAGTATCTCGCCATGGCGGGCACGACGGCCGACTCCACGACTTCCGGGACCTTCAAGACCGATCATGGTCGACCTGTCAGCGGCGGAGGTGGTGTCGGACCCGACGTCGTACTTCCCGGTCTTCCCTCGCCGCCGGCGTGGTGGAGCGTCGTCGCCGACAGTGGCTGGGCCGATGCGGTGGCGGACAGCGTCGCACGCGTTCTGACGGGAAGTGCCGACGACTGGATCGATGGCCGCGACTGGTGGCGCCCGCCGCTGGAGCCGTTCTACGCCCGCGTGCGGCATTTGCTGCACACCGTGCCGGCGGATACTGCGGTGGACCGGGTGGTCGCGCGCGTCCTCGCCTCGAGGATCGTCGAAGTCAAATGGGGAGACGCAGCGCGGGACCGTTTCATGTTACGGAACGACCCCGACATTCAGGCTGCTCTGACCTACTTCCCACGGTTGCCCACGCTGCTGCCGCGCTGAGGGTCCTGAATGATCGGGCTACCCTGGCCAAACGGCTGATGGTGCGCCGGAACGTGTCGTGACATGGTTCGAGAAGCTCGACACACTTCTCGAAAGGCGATACGACGATGTCAGGCGACCCCAAGTCTCTCACGACCCTCTCAGAGCAGCTGGCCGACGCGGTCGCAGCCGCCGGTGCCGCGCTCGTCGCGGTGCACGCGCGGCCGCGTTTGCCTTCCACCGGCATTCATTGGCGCGACGGCGTGGTGGTCACGACCGAAGGCACCGTGCGGCGCGATGACGATATCACGGTCACACTGCCGGACGGCAAACGCATCCCGGCTACTTTGGCGGGGCGCGACCGCGGCACCGATCTCGCCGTCTTGCGCATCGCGCCGGGCTCGCTGCCCGTGGCATCGCTCGGCGATCCCGCCACGCTGCGGCCGGGGCACCTGGTGCTCGCGCTGGCGCGGCTCGACGACGGCGGTCCGCGCGCGGCGTTCGGCGCGGTCAGCGCGACCGGCGGCAAATGGCGCTCCTGGAAGGGCGGGGAGATCGACCGCTGGCTCCAGTCCGACCTGGACATCTACCCGGGATTCGGGGGCGGCCCGCTCGTCGATGCGTCGGGGCTGGTGCACGGCGTCAACTCGGGCGGATTGAGCCGGCCCATGGCCACGACGATTCCGGTCGCGACGGTCAATCGAGTCCTGACGCAGCTCCTGGAGCGGGGCTACGTCGCCCGCGGCTGGATCGGTGCGGCGATGCAGCCGGTGCGCTTCGACCTCGCGGCCCGGCGGCAGCTGAAACTCGACGGGGGTCTCTTGCTGTTGTCGCTCGAGCCGGACGCTCCCGCTGCCAAAGCGGGGCTGCTGCTCGGCGACGTCATCGTTGCGATCGACGGCAAGAGTCTCGAGGGTTTCGATCAGCTGCTCGATTTGTTGAGCGGCGAGGTCGTCGGCAAGACGCTGCGGCTCGACGTGGTGCGCGGTGGCCGGCCCCAGACCGCCGAGCTCGTCATCGGCGAACGGCCGCGCCGCCCGTGAGCGTCGCCTTTCTCAGTACCAGTGTCGACCTGCTGCGCGCCAGCGTGGTGCAGATCATCGAGGGGCGGCGCGGCTCCGGAGGTGCCGGCATCGCGTGGGGGCGGCCGGACCTGTTCGTCACCAGTGCACACGTCGTGTCCCGTCCGCGCGTCACGGTCGTGACACCCGACGGTCGGGCCGTGAGCGGCGCGGTGATCCGGCGGGACAGTCCCCGAGACCTGGCGGTCGTGCATGCACCGGGAGCCGGCGACGAGGTGCCCGTGGCGCATGCCGGCGTTCCGCACATCATGCGTCCGGGGTCGCTCGTGGTCGCCGTCGGCCACCCGTTCGGGATGGTGGACGCGGTCAGCGTGGGCGTTTTCCAGGCGGTCGGTCCATTGCCGCGCGGCCTCGGACTGAACGGCAAGGGATCGCTTCCCTGGGTGCAGGCGGACGTGCGCCTCGCGCCGGGCAACTCGGGTGGCCCACTCGCCGACGCCGAAGGACGTGTCATCGGCGTTGCGGCCATGGTGGTCTCGGGCCTGGCGCTGGCGGTGCCGGTGACGGACGTCGAACGGCTGTTCTCAGGGCTCGTGTGAAGCTGCGGGTTCATCTCGACGTCACGGACCCGGTCACCCGGCGCCGGCTGGCCGCGCTGCTGCGCGCCGACCCCGAGATCGTATTGGTGGCCGCGGCCGCCGATGCCGACCTGGTGCTGGGGGAGCGCGTGGTCGCCACCGCCGCTCGGGCGACGCTCGCGCAGGAGGGCGCCGCTCTCACGGGGCGCGAGCTCGAGGTGCTGCGGTTCGTCGCGCGAGGCCTGAGCAACAAGGAGATCGCGGTCGCGCTCGATCTCTCCACGCACACGGTGAAGTACCACCTGGCGTCGGTGCTCGAGAAGCTCGGTGTGCGCTCCCGAACCGAAGCCGTCTCACTCGCCATCCGGACGGGTCTGGTCCCGCTGTGAACCGTTAGCCCTCCTGACTGCGGCGTGCGGCAGCCGCGGCCAGCACATCCGCCATCCGTTCGTCGTGGGACCCGTAGCGCGCCCAGCCCTCCGCGGTGGAACGATAGCGGTAGTCCTTGATCGTGAGATCCGCGCCGTGATCGATGAGGAACCGCACAGCGTCCTCGTCCCCCTGGATCGCCGCTTCATGCAGGATGCTCGCCGGCTCGTGCGTGGCCCAGTTGGTGTTGATGTCGGCGCCGCGCGCGAGGAGGAACTCTGCGATCTCGAAGTGGTGATTGAGAACGGCCCACGCGAGCGCGATATCCAGGACCTGCTGTGTCGTCGCCGGTCCCCAGCCGAGGTCGCCACGAGGGAATTGCGGGTCGCTAGCGGGGTAGTGCTGGGCGAGCGATCCCAGGGCCGGTTGGCCGGCCGGGTCGAACCAACGCCTGACCGCTTCGAAATTCCCGGTACCCGCCGCATGCGGTAAGTCGTCGGGCAACGGCCAGATGCGCGTCAGCAATGGAACGAGATGCGCATTGCCGTACGAGAGTGCTTGGACGATGGATGACGACGGTGGCGGAGGCTCGGCATGGAGGAGCGCCGGATCGCGCTCCAGCAGCGTCACGATGAACGCTTCGCGGTCCTTCTGATAGCAGGCCCGCATGATCAACCCTTCCTGGACGCGAATGGACGAGGGTTCGAGCACCCACGGCTCGTCTTCGAGCCACTGGCGGAACGCGGGGAGATCGTTGCGGTTGCGCGCGTTCGACAGCTGCAGCTCGACGAACGCCTGCCACGGCGTCGTCTCGGGTCCCATGTGCCACAGGGCGCCCGGGTGCTCGATCAGGAACTCGACGAATGCCTGCCGGCTCTGCCAGCGATCGATGCGACGCCCCAGATCCGGATCGAGGGCGATCGAGCGCTCAAGGAGCCGCAACGCCACGCCCCCGTGACGGAAGCGGCACGCGCTCAATAGGGCGCGACCGACTTCGATCTGCGCATCAAGTCCTGCTGCGAGGCGCTCGCGAACCGCCGTATCGTCGCCCAGCGCGGCGAGAACGAACAGCGCTGGCGGCAACACTTGCTTGCGCGCGAACAGGTGCAGCATGCCTGCCGCGCCTGTCCGGATCACGTGCTCCCAGGTCTTTTGGTCGACGGCCGCGCCCGCGTCGATCAGCAGCTCGGCGGCCACCGGGCGGGTGTAGGTGCGCTCGCGCTCGGGATCCGAGCAGTCCATCGCGTAGGATGTGGTGCAGTCGAGCAGCGTCTGGCCACTCTCGTCGCGCCACGAGATCAGGGCAGGGTATTCCGCCAACAGTGCTCGCAACCGCCCGTCGTTCTGGTTGTGAATTGCGACCTTTGCCTGCGAAGCCGCCCACTCGAGCCCACCGCCCAGGCGTTTCGCGACTTCGGCTTTCAGGTCCGGCCAACCCGAAAATCCGTATTCGCGGGCGATGACGAGCTGGGCATCCCGGTTCGAGAGCGGGAGCGTCGCCTGCGGCAATTGCGCCTGCACGCGAGCGAGGGCGTTGCCGTTACCGGCGGCGGCGTTGCGGGCAAGTCTTTTCGCTTGCTTGCGGAGCGAGTCGAGCGAGGGACGGGCGGGCAGATCTCTCACAGCGGACACAACGCCTCCTTTCAAGAGCCGCCTGGACCCGCTGAGCGATCAGGCTGAAAGAAGGTGCACCGCACCACGCTTCAGACCTGCAACAGGTGGGAATGATTCCCTTGCCGCGGGTGGGAGGCGCCCTGTCAGGCGCACTGCAGGCAAGTATTGCTGGGACGAGTGCATGGCGCAAGCCGCTCGGCGCGCATAGCATGGCTCGATGAAAGCGGTTCGCTACGACGCATTCGAAGGTCCGCTGCGTCTGGTCGATGTTCCTGATCCCACGCCGACGCCCGATGGCGTACTCGTTCAAGTCGGAGCCTCGGGACTCTGCCGATCCGATTGGCACGGCTGGAAAGGCCACGACGCCGACGTGAAGGTGCCGCACGTCCCGGGACACGAGTTCGCCGGCACCGTGATCGCCACGGGCAAAGACGTAATCAAGTGGAAGCAGGGTGATCGGATCACCGTCCCCTTCTCGATGGGATGCGGCACCTGCGAACGTTGCCGTGGGGGCGACGAGCAGATCTGCGATCGCTATTTCCAGCCGGGCTTCACCGGCTGGGGTACGTTCGCGGAGTTCGTCGCCCTCCCCTACGCCGACGTGAATTTGGTGCGGCTCCCCGATTCGATGAGCTTCACGACCGCCGCGCTCCTCGGATGCCGCTTCGCGACGGCGTACCGCGCCGTGGTGGGGCAGGGCCGCACGCGGCCCGGCGAATGGGTGGCCGTGCACGGCTGCGGCGGCGTGGGCCTTTCGGCGACGATGATCGCGCGGGCCCTCGATGCGCGCGTGATCGGGGTCGACATCGCTCGCGACAAACTCGCGCTGGCCCGTTCGTGTGGTGCCGAAGTCGTCATCGATGCCAACGAGACGAAGGATGTGGCCGGGGCGATCCGGGAGCTGACGGGAGGCGGCGTCCAGATCT
>DASTHG010000329.1:0-14754 GCA_035718325.1 Gemmatimonadales bacterium
GTCGCGAAACAGGAGGGCACCGGGCTCGAGTCCCACGCGCCGGTCTCCCAGCACCATCGTGTCGCGCCCCGCGACCGCGAGGAGGCGGCGCGGACCCGGCGGCAACGATGCCTCGACGACACCGTCGGGCGTGAGATGGTAGCGTGCTTCGGCGAGGGTCAGGAGCCGCGCAAGCGGCAGCAGGGCTTCATTGCCCACGCGAAACGCCTGCACGGTCGCCGAGGACAGCTCGCCGATCCGCAGCTCCATGAGGACGGGTGCCACGCTCGAGTCCGGATCTCCAGCGGCGAATGCACGAGCCGTATCGGGCAACGACCGCTGCGCGCCTTGGGCGGCGAGGGCATGTGCCGACACGAAGAGGACGAACCCCACCAACACCCGGCGCATCACGGCGCCGCCACCTCGACGGAGTCGCGCACGACCGGGAACGGCAACATGACGTCGTGGGAGAGGTCATCGCGATCGGTGGTGATCTCCACGCGCAGGGTGTATCGCCCTGCTGGGACGCCGCCGATCGCCACCGCCCAGCGCGGCTCGTTGGCGAAGAACACCGTCACGGGAACGTGGAATTCGCCGACCGATTGGCCCCCCGAACCGACGACCGTGCCGTGCACCGTGCCGAGGTAGGCCGCATTGCCCTGACGCTCGAGCCGTGCATGGACGACGACCGAATCCCCGTGCCGCACCGCTCGTAACCCGCCGAGCGTCACGCCCGTGCTCACGGCGCCCTTGCGGTAGTGCACGCCAATCACCGTGCGCACCTGCAGCGTGAGCCCGACTTTGACCCTGGCGGTATCGACGACCCCGGCAACCGGGAGTTGCCCGGCTTTCGCCGTGAAGGCGAGTCGGGCCCAGTACTCCCCGTCTGGTATGCCCGCCGGGGGCGTCGCCAGCAGCCGCACGACCTGCTGCTCGCGCGGCGCGATCGTGAGACGCCTCGGAAAGGCTTGCAGCCATGCCGCCGCGGACGGCTGCGTCGAATCGGGGTGCTCCACGGTGCGCAGGGTCAACTGGCCGGTGGAGTCCGTCGCGGTGTATCCGTAAAACACGTCGACCGAGACTTCGACCGGTGCGGTATCCGGATTCATCAGGGTGACGGATCCACTGCGCGCGCCACGGGTGATGAACACCGCGTGCGGCGCGATCATCACCCCCTGCCCAGCGAGACTCGTGACGCTGACGAACACGGCGGCAACGAAGCCGAGCGACCATTTCATGGAAGCACCACGACCGTGAGGGTGATCGTACCGGTGTAGCTGCCGGCTTTCTGGTTCGCCGTCGGCTTCGCGGTGCCCCCAAGGAACACCGAGACCTTCCCGTTCTGATCGAGGGGGGCGGTGTACGGCACCCGAGGGTCGAAGCCGGTCTGTGTGCCAACCTGCTGCGGCGGCGACCATCCGCCGTCGGTCGAGCCGAAGCTGATCGGCAGCGTGGCTCCCGCCGGCCCAGTCATCGACGCCGGCAGGGTGAAGGTGAGGATCACCTGCACGTTCTTGGGCCCGCTGATGTCGAGCTGTCCGCCGTTGATGACATCGGTGCGTAGCACCGACTTGTTCACCCCAGCGAGCAGCGACCCGAACGTCAGCGATCGTATCCCCTGAACGGTGAGCGGCCGTTGCGCCTCGCCCGGCATCGCCCACAGCGCAAGGCACGAAAGGCAGAGAACGACACGCCGACAGAGGCCCGTGGGGACCCCTGCCGGCGCAAAGCTCGCGCGTCTCCACATGCAATGGGGCGCGCGAATCGACTTAGTAGGTGACCTGCAGCGTCACGGTGCCCGTGTAGGTCCCCGCGGCCTGGTTGACGGCCGGCGTCACGGTGCCACCGAGGAATACGAACAGGGCGCCTGTGCCCGACAGGCTCGTCGACGCACCGCTCCCCGGAGCGAACGATGTCGCACCAGCGGCCGAGTTGGACGTATTGTACCCTGAGGTGAACGCCACCGGCAGGTTGTTGCCGCCATTGGCGAGGTTGGTCGGCAGCGCAGTGAACGCGAGGTTCACCGGCGTGCTGGCCTGACCGGTCACGTCGAACCGGCCTGCGCCGGCGTCGGTCAGCAGGACCGCCTTGTTGACGCCCGGAAACACGTTGCCGAACGACAGGTTGACGGCACCGTTGACGTTGATCGGCTGCTGCACCACGGCGGTGGCGGTGATGCTCCCGCTGTTCGACTGCGCAGCGGCGCTGCTCGTCAAACCGGCCACGAGCGAGGCGACGGCAAGAGACTGAATGAGACGCTTCACTGGTACTCCCCCGGTTGATTTGAACTGCATTGTGTGAGTGAGACCGGGCGGAGCCCGGGCATGCGAGCCCCGGGGCAAGGCGTATGCCCTAAAGTAGGGATTGGCGTACAGTTAGTCGGATAATGACTACACGAAGGCTAGGAATTGGCGTGTAATACAATGCCATTCAATGCTTTATGCTATACCTCGCGTTCTGGAGCACAAAACGGGCAGTTATAGCTAGCTCTGTCGCTTATGTGTATTTGAGGTTTTGCCGATTCTAGCAGAACGCGTAACAGAGATGAACTTCGCAATACCGGGGAATCCGGCACATTGTGCTAACTGGCGGCATGCTGTCGCTAAAGTGGCTTTGATGCAAACCCCAGTCGATGAGCCAGCGGCTCGAGTACAGTGACCTGGTCGGGAGTCAGGCTATCCCGCACCCGAGCGAACTCGGTCTGGACATCGAAGGGGATGTGTCCCGCCGACAGCTCCAGGGCATCCACCAGGTCGAGCACGTGGGCCAGGGCCCCTTCGGTGGGCAGTGAGGCGAGCGCCCCGATCGCCCGCAGCAGCCCATCGGCGAGCAGGTCCCCCAGCGCGGCGGTTCCCGACCCCAATCGACTGTGCTCGTCCGCCGTCAGGGTGCGGGCGATCACTGCGGCGCGCAACGCCCGGGCGACGGGGATCCGATAGCGCTCCGGCAGGTCTCCCAGCTCGAGCGCCAGCGCCGGATTCCCGTCTGCCAGGACGGTGAATCTCGGGCCCGCCGCGAGACGCCGGTCGGGCTCCACCCAGCCCAGCAAGACCGTCTCCTCCCGCCCCGTCCTGCGGTTCCGCACCGTCACGCGGCTCCGCTCCCCGACCGCTTCGCTGCGTGCTTCGAAGGCGGCACCGCGTTCCACGTCAGCCTGGGGCGCAAGCCGCGCGGCCGCGACCGCCCCCGCTCCGACCCTGGCTGCCACCGGGAAACGAGGACGTACCTGAGCGAGGTACAAGTCTCGTCCGGTCGGTGCGCCGGCCGTGCCACTCACTGCGAGCGCGAGTCGCTCGAGCAGCCCCGCCTCCAGTCGCGATGCTTCGGACCCGGCGAGGGCGATTGCGCGAGCGGCATAGCGCAGCACCTGGAGCGCTTCAATCCCCGAGATGTCGTCGAAAAACCACCCGCACGACGTGAACATGCTGAGGGCGTGCCACTCGAGCTCGAGCAGCTCGCGCGCCCGCACGCTCGCCCCCCCAGGCACGCGCGAGCGTTCGGGAGCGTCATCGGGGACGTAGGCATCCCGCGCCGCCCACGGATCGCCGAGCAGGGCCGCGCCCTCGTGCTCGAATACGCTGTGGAGCTCCCCGGCCAGCCAGTCGAAGGCCTGCCGCAACGGTGCGCGCCAATGCAGGGGCTGGCCCGCCGGGTCGGGCGCCATGCGGCAAGCGCAATCGGAGCGCCACCGCTCGACGCCGTGAGCGCAGCTCCACGACGTCGGCGCCACGAGCCGCACCGCGTGGCGCGGCTCGTGGCGGGCCAGCACAGCGGCGAAGTTCTCGACCCGCACACCGGACCGATGCTGCAGGGCGTCCAGCATCCAGGCGAGCGCCACCTCGCCGAACTTGTGGTGGTGACCGTACGTCTCGCCGTCCGTCGCGACGGCGACGAGGGCGCGCCGCGCACCACTCGCATCCGGCGCCACCATGCGGTCGGCCCAGGAACGGGCGTCATGCAACAGACCACCGAACGCGACGTCGTTGGAAATGGCGCCGTCGTAGGTGAAGAGAGCGATGTGGCGGCCGCCGCTCGTCGCGTACCGACCCGGCAGGCCGTCGGCCGCCGCTCCCTCCACCTGATGGGGCGCGAGCACCGTAAACCGGATTCCGGCTTCCGCCAGCACGTCGAGCGTCTCTTCATCCACCGCGGTTTCCGGCAGCCACATCCCCTCGGGGGTTCGCCCGAAGCGACGCCGGAAATCGGCGATGCCCCAGCGCACTTCGGTCATCTTGTCGCGCCGGGTGGCGAGCGGGAGGATGATGTGGTGATATGGCATCGCGAGCGCGTTGCCGTGACCGGAGCGCTTCACGCTGAGCCGGTCGGCGTGCAACATTCCTGCGTACGAGCGCGGCGCGTGACGCTCGAGCCATTCGAGCAGCGTCGGGCCGACGTCGAAGCTGATCGACTCCAGGGTGTTGACGACGGCGGCGATGCGCCCGTCGGCGGCGTGGCGCCGCGCGGCGATCACCGTCCGATAGCACTCCCTGTCGATGCGCTCGTTCCAGTCGTGAAACGGCGCCGCGGAAGGCTCACGCTCCACCTCTTCCAGCCAGGGATCCTCCCGCGGCGGCTGGTAGAAATGCGCGTGCACGACTACGGAATGCGAAGGCGGCCGCGTCACCCGATGGCGGATACGGGAACGGAGATCGCAGCCGACACCGCCTCCAGCACGTCCGGGAAGACGGTGTCGCGCTGCCACAGCTCGTCGGCGAGGCGGGCCGCGCCTTCGAGGGCGCCCGAGCGCAGTCCGTCGAGCAGGCGGCGCGTGTCCTCACAGTGGCCCACAAAGCGCCGTTCGGCGTAGTCGGCGACGGCCCCGGTGGAAATGATGAACTGCCAGTCTGACGCCTGCGCCAACAGCAGCTCGCGCGCCGCCTGCGCCACGATCGGCCGCGCGCCGGGATTGGCGAGCGCCGCCGGCACGGCATCCCAGAACGCATCCTCGAGCGGCCAGAGCCGGTCCCAGGTCCAGCGCGTCTGCTCGTTCATCCACATGCTGTGGTCGCCATTGACGCCCCACGACCCTTCCGCGAGCCGCAGCGCCGTGGTCGGGGGGTGCGCCGCGAGGTGCTGCCCGCCGGTGACGGGGCGCACGGAGGGACGATGCCGCAGCTCGCGGTAGACCGCGGCGAGAAAGTCCACACCCTCGAACCACCAATGCCCGAACAGCTCGGTGTCGAAGGGCGCGACGACCAGCTCGGCCTTCGCCTCGCCGATCGACACCAGCAGATCGGCGAAGTGACGGGCGTGATCCCCGGCCCGCTGGTGGGCCCGCTCCGGCTCGTAGGCCCGCTTCTCCCCCAGGTCGATCCCGCTCCCGGTGACGCGCCACAGCTTCAACCCGCCGGGCCAGCGAATCTTGTGGAACTCGAGATACCACTCGTCGCCGGGATATCCCTGCTGCCGGCTCCACACCTGCAGCGACGACCGCGGATCGCGCACCAGGGCCGCGACGCCGGGCTTTGCCCGTGACACGCGATAGGCCAGATAGGGCGAGCGCACCGCGGCGATGGGCGGGACGACGGCATCGCCATGACGTTCGGCATCGAATCGCTCGGCGCCGAGCGGGACTTCCCCGTACGTGCCCAGCGCCTGCCCGGCGCGCGCCTGGTGCGCGTCGGTGAAGAAGTAACGGAAGCCGGCTTCGGTCAGGTGCGCTTCGATCCCGGGGCGCCGTCCATGCTTCGGGCGATAGGCGCACTCGGGCAGCCAGCACCCGGTCGGCCGCACGCCGAACAGACGGCGGTGCTCCCGCTGGCCGACGCCCAGCTGCAAGCGGATGCTCTCGTCGCGGTGCAACAGCGGCAGATAGCCGTGCGTCGCCGCCGAGCCGATGATCTCGAGCCGGCCGCGCTCCTGAAACGCGCGGAACGCCGACAACAGATCACCGCCGGTCGAGCGAAACAACGCGCGCAGCCGTTCGAGGTGCCGGCGCCAGTACTCCACGAGCGGAATGAGCGCCCCATCGCCGGTGGTCGACATTGCCGGCGCGGCTTCGGCGCAGGCCTTGAGCCGCTGGGCGAAGAACGCCTCGAGCTCGCGGCCGAACACGGGGCTCGCCAGCTGGTTCGCGAGGATCGGGGTGAAGCCGATCGTGACCGGTGCGGGCGTCCCCTCCGCGTCGAGGGCGCGCAGCTGCTCGAGCAGAGGGAGGTAGGTGTCGATTGCCGCCTCGCACAGCCAATCACTGCCGTGCGGCCAGCGGCCATGGTTGAGCACGTATGGCAGATGACTGTGCAGCGCAAAGACGAATTCCATCGGCACCTTCAGGCGGCGGCGCGCGCGGTGATCGCGCGCTGGTACACGGTGGCATACTGCGCCGTGGGATCCTCCCAGCCGATGGACCGCGTCATCGCCCGGCGGATCAGCGTCCGCCAGCGCCGACGATCGCTGAAGGCCTCGAGCACCCGCTGGATCGCCCCATCGAGCGCTGCGGGCGAGTAGTCGTCGAACAGGAATCCCGTTTCGTCATCGACCACGCTGTCGCACAGGCCCCCCACGGCGCGCGCGATCGGAATGGCGCCGTAATGCTGCGCGCGCATCTGCGTCAGTCCGCAGGGCTCATACTGCGACGGCATCAGCAGCACGTCGGCCCCCGCGAGCAGGCGGTGCTCCAGGCGGTCGGTGAAAGCGAACTCGGCCACGACGCGATCCGGGTATGCGGCGGCGACATCCCGGAGCGCCTCGTGGTAGCGATGCTCCCCGGAGCCCAGGAACACGAATTGCGCGTCGACGGACGAGAGCGCCGTGGCGCGCAGCACCAGATCGAGCCCTTTCTGCTGCACCAACCGCGCGCTCATGCCGAACAGCGGCGTCTCCGGCTCGACGGCGAGGTCATAGGCCTGCTGCAGCGCCGCCTTGTTGTTGCGCTTCCCCTCCAGCGTCGCGGCGTCATAGTGGGCATTGAGGTGCGGATCGGTCGCCGGATCCCACACGGCGAGATCGATCCCGTTCAGGATGCCCACGAGGCGATCGCCCAACGCCGTGAACGTGTCGTGCAGTCCGAAGCCGCCCTGCGGCGTGCACAGCTCACGCGCATGCGTCGGGCTCACCGTCACCACCATGTCCGAGAAGGCGATGCCGCCTTTCAGCACATTCACCTGATCGTACCACTCGAACGCCTGCCAGTGGTAGAGCTCGGGGGGCAGCCCCAGAAGCTGCATCGCCGGCGGCGCATAATGGCCCTGGAAGCCGGCATTGTGCACCGACAGCATCGTCGCGAGCCGGCGATAGTAAGCCTCATCACGGAAACCCGTCCGCAGGTAGACGGCCGCCAGCGCGGTGTGCCAGTCGTGTGCGTGCAGGACCTCGGCCGCCGGGGCGATTGTCGGGAGGGCAGTGAGCGCGGCCTTGCAGAAAAAGGCGAAGCGGACGGCGTTGTCGCCGTAATCGCCGGACTCGTCGCCGTAGATCCCGCTGCGATCGAAGAAGCCGGGATGGTCGATGAAGTAGACGGCGGGTCCGGGCGCGGGATCGGCGAGCCGGTACACATGCGCGAACTCGGTGCGCGAGCCGATGGACACCGGAAACTGATGTCCCACACGTTCCAGCGCCTGGCCGTGTTCGCGAACGAGCCGGTACAGCGGCATGACGATGGCGACAGCGGCGCCCTTCTTGGCCTGCGCGGCGGCAAGACCGCTCACCGCTTCTCCGAGACCGCCGGTGCGGGCGTAGGGCCAGCACTCTGCGGTGAAATGCACTACCCCGATGCGTGACCCCGGAACCGGGGCCGAGCCGGCGCGGCGATAGTTCGCGGTGCGCTTGCCGCGCGTGGCTCCGCGTCGTGGCTTCGTCACCTGGTCATCGACTCCCATCGCTCATTCTCCACGACGCCCGTCGTCACGCGGTCGGCGGATCGTCCTTGATGTCCTCCCCCCGCATGGCTGGAACGTAATACTGCGTGGTGTATTGCTGCACCATCCGCTGGGCGGTGAACCGCTCGCCAGCCACCCGCATCGCGTGCTTCATCCTCTCGACCCACCCCACCGGGACGCCGCGCTCATCCCGCGTGTAGAACAGCGGCACCACCTGCTCTTCCAGGAGCTGGTAAAAATGCCCGGCATCGACGGGGTCGGCGTCTCCCTCCTCCGGCGCCGGCGGGATCGCCCAGCCGTTCTTCCCCTCGTAGCCCTCGTGCCACCAGCCGTCGAGGGTGGAGAGCTGTGGCACGCCGTTCAGCGCGGCCTTCATCCCGCTGGTTCCCGATGCCTCGAGGGGCACCCGGGGCAGATTGAGCCACAGGTCGACCCCCTGCACCAGGCGGTGCGCGAGATGCATCTCGTAGTCTTCCACGAAGGCCACGCGGCCCTCGAAGCGGGGGTCGCGCGTGAACTCGTACACCTTCTGCAGCACCTGTTTGCCCGGCTCGTCGGCCGGGTGCGCCTTTCCCGCGAAGACGATCTGCACCGGGCGCCACGGGTTGATGAGCAGCCGGCGTAGCCGCTCGACATCGGTGAAAATGAGGTTGGCGCGTTTGTAGGTCGCGAAGCGGCGGGCAAAGCCGATCGTGAGCGCCCGCTCGTCGAGCAGGGTCCCGGCGCCGACCAGGTGCTGCGATTCGGTCTTCCATTCCTCCACCCAGCGGCGCCGCGCCATTTCCCGGATCGATCGCAGCAGCACGACCTTCAGATTGACGTGGGTGTTCCACAACGCCGCATCGTCGATCGTCAGTACCCGTTGCCAGAAGCCCGGGTCGTCGATGTGCAGTCCCCAGTCGCCGCCGAGCGTCTGGCCGAGCAGCGCCCACAGCTGGTGCGACATCCAGGTGTCGATGTGCACGCCGTTCGTCACGTGGCCGATCGGCACCTTCGACGGGTCGCGCGCGGGCCAGAGGTCGGCCCACATGCGCCGCGACACCTCGCCGTGGGCGCGCGACACGGCGTTGACGTGACCGGAGAGCCGAATGGCCAGCACCGGCATGTGGAACTGGCCGTGATCGTGGGACGCCGAGTGGCCCAGCCCCATCACGGTCTCGCGCGGCACCTTCATCTCGTCCCAGATCGGCCCGCAGCAGCGTTCCACCTGCTCGATCGTGAACGCGTCGTGCCCGGCGGGAACGGGCGTGTGCGTCGTGAACACGCTGGTGCGGCGCACCTGGCGGACGGCTTCGTCGTACGGAACACCGGAGACGGTGAGCTCGCGCAGGCGCTCGAGCAGCATGAACGCGGCATGGCCTTCGTTGGCGTGCCACACCGCCGGGGCGAGCCCGAGGGCGCGCAGCACGCGCACGCCACCCGTGCCCAGCACCCATTCCTGGCGCAGGCGCAGCTCACCCGCGCCGCCGTACAACCGCTGCGACAGCTCGCGATCGGCGGGATCGTTCTGCGGCAGATCGGTGTCGAGCAGGAAGATGGGGACCCGGCCCACCATCATGCGCCACGCCCCGATCGCCACCGTGCGGCCCTGCGCCTGGATCGTCGTCAGGCTCGCCTCGCCCGCTGTGGTGAGCACGCGATCGAGTGGCGTGTGCGTGACGTCGAACCGCTCATCGACGTCGCCCTGCCAGCCGTCGAGCCGGAGCCGCTGGTCGAAGTAGCCGCGCGTATAGAGCAGGCCGAGGCCGATGAGCGGAATGCCGAGATCGGAGGCGGTCTTGCAGTGGTCTCCCGCGAGCACACCCAACCCGCCCGAATAAATCGGCACCGAGTTGTGAAAGCCGAACTCGGCGCAGAAGTACACCACGCGGCATTCCTGCAGCGCGGCGTGATGCGTCATAAACCAGGTGCCGTCGCGCGATTGCTCCCGCTCCAGCCGCTGCATCACCTCGTCGAAGTGGCGCAGGAACTCGGCGTCTTCGGCGCACTGCGCGAGACGCGCCGGATCCACGCGTCGCAGCAGCTCGATCGGGTTGTGCCGGGTGAGATGCCACAGCGGCTGATCGATCGACTGGAACAGGGCGCGCGCCTCGTGACTCCAGCTCCAGGAGAGGTTGTGCGCGAGCTCCGCCAGGCCGACGATGCGGTCGGGAAGGTACGGAATCTTGCTCTGAGGGTGCGTCATGGGCGCCCGCAAACTACACTGGAGGCGACACGCGCGGAAACGTCGGCGCCATCACCTCTTACGGCCGGTTGCCGGGGCGGCCCGCGCCCGCTCGGGACGCGCGAGCGATTCCACGCCCTTCTTGGTGACCCGATGCGAGATGAGGGGCAACGGCCGTTCGCCGAGCTTCTCGCCGACCGTGATGGCGCGCTCCAAGGCCTCGAAGCCGGTCTGGATGCCGGCGGTGTCCCGCGCGAACACGGACGCGATCGGCTCCCCGGCAAGCACCTTATCACCGGGTTTGACGGTGATCACGAATCCGACGCTCGGCTCGACTGCGTCGTCGACCTGCGTGCGGCCGCCGCCCATGGCGACGATCGCGCGGCCGATGGTGCGCGGCTCGACCGCCGTGACGACCCCGGTGCCCCGCGCCGCGAAAACTTCGACCGCCTGCGCCTGGGGCATAACCGAGGGATCCTCGACCACTTTCGGATTGCCGCCCTGCGCTTCGATGATCTGCTCGAACTTTTCGGCAGCGACCCCCGAGGACAGCGCGTTCTCGAGCCGCTGCCGCGCCTTGGCCGCCGTCGACTCGACCTTCGCCATCACGAGCATCTCCACGCCCAGGGCGTACGTGACTTCCATCAGGTCTTCGGGACCCTCGCCCCGCAGCGCCAGAATCGCCTCTTCGGTCTCGAGGGCGTTGCCGCACGCGCGGCCCAGCGGCCGGTCCATCGCCGTCAACAGCGCTACCGTCGGGCAGCCACGGTCCTCGCCGAGGGCGATCATTGTCTGTGCCAGCTCGAGCGCGCGCTCGGTCTGCGGCAGAAATGCCCCGCTGCCGTGCTTCACGTCCAGCACGAGGCCGGTGAGTCCTTCGGCGAGCTTCTTCGACATGATCGACGCGGCGATGAGCGGGATCGCCGCCACCGTCCCCGTCACGTCGCGCAGCGCGTAGAGCCGCTTGTCGGCCGGGGCGATCTCGGGCGTTTGGCCGATGAGCACCGCGCCGAGTTTTTGCAGCTGCGCTTTCGCGGCGGCGAGCGGGATATCGGTGCGGAATCCGGGGATCGCTTCGAGCTTGTCGAGCGTGCCCCCGGTGTGTCCCAGCCCGCGCCCCGACATCATCGGGACCGCGACACCGCACGCGGCGACGAGCGGTGCCAGCACGAGCGATACCTTGTCGCCCACGCCGCCCGTGGAGTGCTTGTCGATGCGTGGCGTCGACCAGCCTTCGAAGGAGAGTCGTTGCCCCGATGCGATCATCGCATCGGTCAGCGCAGCGAGCTCGCCGCGCTCCAGCCCTCGCCACACGACCGCCATCAGGAGCGCCGCAATCTGGTAGTCGGGGATGCGCCCGGCCGTGTAGCCCGCGACGAGCGCCGACCACTCTTCCGGAGTCAACGCGCCACCGTCCCGCTTGCGCTCGATGAGTGGCACCACCAACATTAGGCGACTCCCTCCTCGTGAAGTTCGGCCATGCGCTCCGTCACGACCATCGCTGCGTTGGCGCTGCTCGCCGCTCCCCGCTGTGTCGCGCAGGCGACAACGGCCGAACTGATCGCCCGCGGCGACAGCGCCCGTGCCGCCCTGCATTCCGAAGAAGCGCTGCGCCATTACCAGGCGGCGGTGGAAGAAATCCAGCGCTCCGTCGGCACGCAGCTCCAGAACATCGCCGGGGTCCATCCCACCGATCCGCTGTACTGCGAGGCGCTCTGGAAAGCGGCGCGGGAGATCTCCGACGTCGCCAAACAGGTCCTCGGCGATGCTGATTCACTCAAGCACCGCCGCGACAGCCTCTACTCGATCGGACGAACCTGGGCGGAGGCCGCCATTCGGGCGGACTCGAACGTCGCCAACGCGCATTTCTCGCTTGCCCTGGTGCTGGGGCGCCTCTCACGCACCCGCGGCGGGAAGGAGCGCGTCCGCTTCGGCAAGATCATCTACGACGAAACCCTGCGCACCATCCAGATGGATCCGCGCCACGACGGCGCGTACCACATCCTCGGCATGTGGAACGCCGAGGTGAAGCGGCTGTCGGGCTTCACCCGGTTCGCCGCCAAGACGTTCCTCGGCGCCGGGTTCATGAGCCGGGCCAGCTGGGACAGCGCCGTGGCCGACATGGAGCACGCGGTGCAGCTCAACCCGCAGCACGTCTATCATCGCCTCGAACTCGCCAGCGTCTACCTCGACGTCAATCAGCCGGCCAAGGCCATGGAGCAGCTCAAGGCGATCGCGGACCTCCCGATCGGCGACCCGATGGATCCGTACTACAAACGCCTGGCGGTCGCGGCACTGGCCGACCTCGACAAGGGGAAAGCCGATGACGCCGACGAGCGGCTGCGCAAAGGCTAGCGCCGCATCACCCGCTCGATTTCGTCGGTCTTCTTCGGCAACCCGGCGCTGAGCCATTCGGCGCCGCTGGCCGTAACCAGCACATCGTCCTCGATCCGCACTCCGAGCCCTTCGTCCTGCAGGTAAATCCCGGGCTCGATGGTGAACACCATCCCGGGCACCAGTGGTGTGGTGTAATCCCCCACGTCGTGCACGTCCATCCCCAGCCAGTGCCCCACGCCGTGGAAGAAATAGGCGTCACACGTCTTGTCGCCGCACAGGTTGTCGGAATGATCCCGCATGAACGCGTGGGCGAGACTGTCGAGCGCCGAGAGCTTCACGCCGGGGCGGACGGCGTCGAAGGTCGCCTGCTGCGTCGCGAGCACGAGGTTGTAGATCGACTTCTGCCGCCCGGTGAATTTCCCGTCCACCGGCCAGGTGCGGGTGATGTCGGCGGTGTACTGCCCGTACTCCGCTCCCGCATCGACCACGACGAGCTCGCCGTCCAGCATGCGGCGCCGGTTGGTATCGTAGTGCAGCGTCGTCCCGTCGGGACCACTCCCGACGATCGTGGGATAGCCGAGGCGGTCGGCACCCTGGCGCCGGCTCTCTCCCTCGAACGCCGCTTCGATCTCGTACTCGTACATCCCCGGCCGCGCCGCCCGCATCGCGGCGAGGTGACCCTGCACGCTGATGCGCACCGCCATGCGCAGCCGGGCCAGCTCTTCCCGATCCTTCACCAGCCGCATCGAGTCGACGATCGGCCGCAGATTACGCACATCGCGCGCGTCGTAGGTGAGCGCGCGGATGCGGTCGTCCTCCTTCGTGGTGTTGTCGAGCGGCACGTACAGCGGCGCCCGACTCCGTACCATGGCCATCCGGAGACGGCGGTCGAGCGAATCGGTGGAGAGTACGGTCGCAATGCCCGACAGGCTCGCCGCCGCGCCTCCCTCGGGGCCGAGCCGCACTCCCGTCCAGCGTTCCTGGCGCGGGTCGCGCGGCGGCAAGAAGAGAATCACGTCGGTGGAATCGGGGGCCGGCGTGGACAGCAAGAGCCACGCGTCCTCGGTCTCGAGCTCCGTGAAGTAAAAGAAGGTGTTGTGCTGGCGGAAATCGTTGTCCTGGACGTACTCCGTCTCGGTGTCGCGCTGGTGCGCCGCGGGAATCAACACGACGCCGCGCCCGATGCGCTCCATGAGCGCCCGGCGGCGCGTCGCGGTCGCCACGGCATCCACGCGCCGGCCCATCCCGGGAAGCTCGGGCACCATGATCCAGGCGCCCATCGGTCCCGCCGAGAGCGCGGGATCGGGACGCCCCTGCGCCGCGAGCGCGCCGGTGGCGAGAAAGAGCACCAGGGAAAGCCGCATGGCGACGAAGCTATCCCGCGCTGTGTGAGGCGGCAACTTGACGCGCCATGCGCAGTTACCCCATTGTATGGCGCCATGACTATCTCATCGGCTCTCACCAGCGCCGAAGCGGAGCGCCTCGCCGCGCGGATCGCCGAGCTGGAGCACGAGCGCAAGCATCTCCTCGCCGTGATCGAAATTCTCAAGGAGATTTCGGGCTCGCTCCATTTCATCGACATTCTGCAGTCGATCGCCCGCAAGCTGGGCGAGTCGTTCGGGCTGGATCGCTGCTCGATTTTCCTGTCGGAACGCGGCGGGACGCATGTGCGTCTCGTGGCGTCGTACGAAGACCCCACGATCCGCAATCATCTGGTCGATCTCGAGCGCTATCCCGAGCTGAAACGCGCCATCCACCACGGCGAGACGGTCTTCATTCCCGACGCGATCACCGACCCGACGCTCAAGCACGTGAAGAACGAGCTGTCGAGCCGGCGTGTGAAATCGATCACCGTGGTGCCGATCAATTGGCGCGGGGTCGCGATCGGCGCGATTTTCCTGCGCACCTTCCGCGACGGTCCGACCTTCTCCGACGCCGACGTCCGCTTCGTTCAGGTCGTCGCCTCGCTCACCGCCCAGGCGCTGCGCAACGCCCACCGCTACGAGCGGCTGGCGCAGCGCCAGGCGGATACGAGCGAATCGCTGCGCCGCATGGAGCTGGAGCGCGTGGCGCTGCTCTCGTTCCTGCGCCGGCTGATCGACTCCTTCGGCCGCCAGGAAGGGGCGTGGGGCGAGGGACTGCTCCCGAAAGCGAGCGCCGAAGAGCTGGACCGGCTGGTGGGCGTGGCCCTGGCGGTGATCCAGGAAGAAGCCCGCGGACAGTGACCACCCCGGCCGCGCGCGCCGCCGAGCTCCGGCGGCTGCTCGAACGGGCGAACTACGCGTATTACGTGCTCGACCGGCCGGACATGTCGGACGCCGAGTACGACCGCCTGTTCCGCGAGCTGGCCGCGCTCGAGACCGCCCACCCCGAGCTGCGCACTCCCGATTCCCCGACCCACCGCGTCGGCGCCGATCCCTCTCCCGCCTTCAAGAAACACCGCCACCTCGTTCCGAT
>DASTHG010000330.1:0-2490 GCA_035718325.1 Gemmatimonadales bacterium
ACGAGCTGCGCACGCCGCTGGCGCAGATCCGCATGTTCGCCGAAACGCTCGTGCTCGGCCGCGTCCGCTCAGACGACGAGCGGCGCCGCTCGCTCGAGATCATCGACCAGGAAGCGCGGCGCCTCACGCACCTCGTAGAAAACCTGCTGCACTTCTCGCGCTCCGAGCGCCAATCGGTGCGTGTCGCCCCGGTGCCGACGCTGCTCGGACCCTGCGTCCGTGGCATGGTCGAGAGCTTCACGCCGCTCGCCGAAACGCGGCGGGTGCGGCTGCTCACGTCGCTCCCCGATAGCGTCGTGGCGAGCGTGGACGAGAGCGCGCTGCGCCAGATGCTGCTCAACCTGCTCGACAACGCCGTGAAGTACGGCCCCGACGGGCAGACCGTCACCGTCGGTCTCGACCCGGTGCGCAACGATCGCACCCGTCTCTGGGTGCAGGACCAGGGTCCGGGCATTCCCCCGGGCGATCGCGAGCGCATCTGGGAGCAGTTCTGGCGGCTGGAGCGCGACCGCGGCTCCGCCATCGCCGGGACCGGCATCGGTCTCTCCGTCGTCCGCGAGCTGGCGACGCTGCATCGCGGACGCGTCTGGGTGGAAAGTGCGCCGGGCGGCGGGGCCCGGTTCGTGTTGGAGCTCCCGGCCGCGCCCGCCCCCGCGGCCCCGTCGTCCACGTCCGGCCCCGTGCCCAGTCCCGAACCCGCAACGCTGCGAGCCGACTCATGAAGCGCGTCCTGGTGGTCGAAGACAACCGCGATCTCGCCTACGGTCTCCGCAACAACCTCGAAATCGAGGGCTATCAGGTCGAAGTCGCCGACGACGGACCCAAAGGCCTGATGCGCGCCCGCACCACGTCGCCCGACCTCGTCATCCTCGACCTGATGTTGCCCGGGATGGACGGGTACCGCGTGTTGCGCGCGCTGCGCGAGGAAGGACGCCAGCTCCCGATCCTGATTCTCACCGCTCGCGGTGAAGAGGCCGACAAGGTGCGCGGCCTGCGACTGGGCGCCGACGACTACGTCACCAAGCCCTTCGGCGTGCTCGAGCTGCTGGCCCGCGTAGAAGCGCTGATGCGCCGCGCCGGCGTCGCCGTCGCCGCCGAGCCCGCGGCCCCGCTGGTCGAGCGCTTCGGCGACGTCGAAGTGCACTGCGCCTCGCGCACCGTGCTGCGCCACGGCGCCCCAGTGCCGCTGACTCCCAAGGAATATGAGCTGCTCGTCGCGCTGATCCGCCGCCGCGGCGCCGTCGCGTCGCGCGTCGAGCTGTTGACCGAGGTGTGGGGCTACAGCGCCGCCGTGCTGTCACGCACCGTGGACACGCACATCGCCGAGCTGCGCCGCAAACTGGAAGACGACTTGCAGGCCCCGCGCCACATCCTCACCGCGCGCAAGGCCGGCTACCGGTTGCAAACCTGAACGCATTCGAGGATCCATCATGAGTGCTTTGCTGCTGTTGCTCGCCGCGCTCAACATCGGGACAGATCCCAAGAACGGCGATGAGCTGGTGCGCGCCATGCACGACCGCTACGACGGGAAGTGGTATCACTCGCTGACGTTCCTGCAGCACAACACGCGCTTCTTCGGGACCGACAGCGTGCAGCACTCCACCTGGTTCGAGCGCGCCGCGATTCCCGGAAAGCTGCGCATCGACTTCCGCGACGGTCCCGGATTCGCGCCCACCGACGGCATTCTGTTCGTCAACGACTCGCTGGTCGCGATCAAAGGCGACACCGTCGCCCAGTCGAGCGCCTTCATCCATCCCCTGATGGTGCTCGGCTTCGACGTCTACGCGCAACCGGTGGACAAGACACTCGATAAGCTGCAGTCACTCGGCTTCGATCTCTCTTCGATTCGCAGCGACACCTGGCAGGGGCGGCCGGTCTATGTCGTCGGCGCGAAGGCGGGCGACCTGCACTCGCGGCAATTCTGGGTCGACAAGCAGCGCCTCGTGTTCGTGCGCATGCTCGAGCCGGGACAGCGCGACACGTCGATCACGAGCGAGACGCAGTTCAACGACTACCGCGCCTTCGGCAGCGGGTGGGTGTCGGCCCAGGTGCTGTTCCTCAACAAGGGCCAGCGCGTCTGGATGGAGGAGTACGACCAGATTCAGGTCGACGTCCCGCTCACCGATGGGGCGTTCGACGCGCAACGCTGGAAGACGACGAAGTAGTCCGCGCTCAGGCGGTGCGGTGGCGTGCGGCGTCCACCGACAACTTCCCCGCACCACCGAGGACGACGATCAGCGCCATCGCGCAGTACAGCGCGATCACTTCGTACGCCGGTCCGGTGAACGGCGGTACCTGCGCGGAGAGGCCCGGGGCGTGGGCGAAGCTGAACCCGCTCGTCATGTGGACGCGAAACAGCAGCACCAGCATCGCCGCCAACATCACGAATCCCGCGACCGTCACGTAGGCTCCCAGGAGTACCGCCAGCGCCAGCATGATCTCCACGCCGGCGCCGAGCCACGCCATCACGCCCGGTGCCGGGATGCCGAT
>DASTHG010000331.1:0-12414 GCA_035718325.1 Gemmatimonadales bacterium
CGAAACTGGGATCGTTGAAGAATCCCGAGCGCCGCTGCGTCCAGACCACGAATAACGTCGAGCCGGGCCGGTACTCCCAGCGCAGCACGGCGTTGATGTTGAGCGAGCGCACCCGGAAGTCCGGGTTGGAGATGGAGAACGAGTCGGCGGGCTGAGCGCCGTCGGGATGAACGGTGTATGTGGCGCTCGCCGAATCGTACCCGATCGTCGTGCCCGCCGCCTGACCATACGTATTGAACTGGTAGCTCCGGGGCTTGGCCAGCTCCTTGAAGCCGGAGTAGGCGCCGGCAAAGGCGAACGGCTGAGCATAGAGCTGCACCGACAGCGCGGGCGACAACGTGGCGTTGACGCGCACCGTGAGATCGAGCTCGTGCGACCGAAGCTCGGCGAACACGTAGCGGCTCGCGTAGGTGGCGGTGGCGAGCGAATCGGCGACGACCTGCACGTACTGCGCCGTGCTCCGCCCCACGTTGTAGTTCGGGCCGATGGACAAGTCGATCGCGCTCGAGGGGCGGTACTCGATCGCGGGGTTCAGGTTCAAGCTCCACGCCCCCGACACGTCGTGAGAATAGTTGAAGAAGAACGCCCCGGAGCCGGCATGGCGCTGATCGGTCTGGATGCCGGCACCGCCATTGAAGTTGCTGGGGATCAGGGCCCGCGGGCCACCGCGTGTGAGCCGGTCGTCCACGACGGTGAGTCCGTACCCGCCGAAGAAATTGAAGAACCAGAAATTCCTGAGTGTGCCGAACCCGTTGACGAACACCTGCCGCTGAATCGGGTCGCCCTCGTAGTTCCAGCTCGGCGCGAGCTGGAGAATGGCGGTGGCTTCCTGGAACACCGGGCCGGGCTTGGTCCAGTGCCGCGCGACGTAGTAGCCCGAGGCGATACGATCGACGCGGCGCTGAAAGCCGAGATCGTTGACCTCGAACCCCGGCGTCGTGGTGCTCAGCGCGGCGCCCCACAGCCACGCTCCCGCCAGCTTGTCGATGTAGAGGTCGCCCGATAGGCCGGCGAGCGACGTGCGCGTCGGATCGTAGCGCAGATTGGCATCCGGTCGCTGGTAGTAGCGCGCCGACGAGAGCTGCGCGGCGTTGATCGCCGCCGTGTCGCCGCTGACGTACGACCCCCCGAGATCGGCGGCGATGCCGTACGTGTTGTTGTGCCAGCGGTGCCGCGCATCCACGCCCCAGTCGTAGGCGGCGCTGCGCAGCACGTCCAGGGCGGGAGCGTGGATCGCGCGGTTCGACGCCGTGGCGATGAACCCCAGCCCATCGTTGCCGCCATGGAACTGGCGTCGCACCCGGGCGACGAAGTAGTTCGTGGTCGGCTCCACGTCGTCGTGGAACCGGGTGCCGGTGCTGGTATCGAGCACCGTCGCTTGGGCGAGCCGGGTGATCGCATCGAGCACGCCGACCGACCAGCCGTTCGGCGTGCGACCGGTGAGCTTCGCTGCGCCGAGGATCGTCGTGTTCTGCGGCATGTCCACGTACTGCCCCGACGACGTGGGCGAGCCCTCCGGGGCCCGCCCGACGCGCCGTGAATAGAAGAATTGAGGCGCATTCCCGAACGACAGGAACCCGCCCGATCCCCCGCCGAAGTTGAAGATGTCGGCGCCCTCCACGAAGAACGGCCGGTGTTCGGGGAGGAACTGCTCGAACGCCGAGAGGTTCACGAAGGCCGGGTCGATCTCGACCTGCCCGAAGTCGGGGTTGAGGGTCGCGTCCAGCGTGAGGTTGGATGTGACGCCGTACTTGAGGTCGAGCCCGGCCTTCCCGGTGTAGTCGCTCCCCGGGGCGAACGGGTCGCCGGGCACGGCGGTTTGGTAGGTACCGCTCGCCAGCGTGTACGGGAGCAATTCGACCTGCCTGGGGTCGCCGAGGTCGTGCAAGCCAACGAGATGCGCGAACCGTGACACGAACCCGGCGTCGGTCTTGTGCACGAAGGGGAAGATGTCCGTTTCGTTCTTCCGCAGGATCGTCCGTACGATCCGGAACCCCCACACCTGATCGTGCACGCGCGAGAAGCGCAGCTGCGAAAACGGAATGCGCAGCTCGGCGGTCCACCCGAGCGAGTCGATGCGCGCGGCCGCTTCCCACACCGGATCCCACGAGTCGTCGGCGAAGTTGCCGTCGTTGCCGAACTGCAGGTCGCCGCGTACCCCGTCCGGCGTGACGATGAACCGGAACGCCGTGCGGTGGTCGTGATAGCTGTCCAGCAGGATCCGGATGTCGTCGCTCTGCGTGAACGAATCGCGCCGGCCGAGGTGGTGGGCGACCTTGCGCGGCTCGCGATCGAACATCCGCGCCCCGATGTAGAGTGCGTCGCCGTCATACACGAAGCGCACCTCGGTACGTTCGGTCTCCGGCTGACCCTCCTTGGGGTCGCTCTGCGTCAGATCGGTGACCGCAGTGGCGAGCGCCCATGCCGGGTCGTCGAGACGGCCGTCCACCACCGGCGCACGCTCGGCGCGCACGGCCGTCGCGACGGGAGGGACGGCGCCGTTGGGGTGACGCAGGGCCGTCGAGTCGAGGGCTGAGACCTGCAGCAGCACCGCGAGCAACATGGACGGCCTCCCAATGGGCGTGTCTTGTAGGATGCCTGGACAGGCGCCCGGCGTCGCACTCGCGCGGCCACCCTCGCGATCCGTCCGAACGTCTCGCTAGGTTGGTGTGTCCCGGTCCCTGTCGCCAGCGGTTTCACAGACGCCGCACAGGTTTCGCACAAAGGGGATGTCTACGAAAGGATTTCGAACACCAGGAAGAGCAACGGAGCCGCTCCTTGAATGAGCGCGCCGCGCCGCATCTGCGGTGCTGACGCCGCCAAGACGAGTGCCGCACCCACCATGAACAGGCAATTCCAACTCACCAGGATCAGACCCGAACGGCGGTGTCCCATCAGGATCAGCGCGAGCCCTGCGAACGTTCCGATGGCCAGGAAGAGATTGTAGAAGCCCTGATTGAACGCGAACAGTCTGGTAGCGTGGGCTTGCTCGGGGGTTTGGCGAAAACGCTCCCGCACGCCCGGGGTGGTCCACCACAGGCTTTCCATGCAGAAAATCAGGACATGCACGACACCCGCGAGTATCGCCGCCAGCCACATCACGACCAGCATCGTTTCACTCCTCGATCTGAATCCGCGGCGTCGCCCGCGACCACCGCCCGCTCGACCGCATCCCCTCAGCCGGCAACGCCACCCGGAACACCGTGCGCCCGGGACGCGACTCCACTTCGATCTCACCGTCGTGACGCTCGATCGTGCGCCGCGCGATATCGAGCCCCAGCCCCACACCCTTCCCCACGTCCTTCGTGGAGAAGAACGGGTCGAAGATGTGTGCCCGGATCTCGGCCGGGATTCCATGCCCGTCGTCCTCCACCTGCACGACGACCCGACCGTTTTCGCCGCGCGCGCTCACGGCGACTCGGCCCCCCGGGCCCACGGCATCGAGCGCGTTGTCCACCAGGTTCGACCAGATCTGGTTGAGCTCGGCGGCGACGCCCTGTACGGCCGGGAGATTGGGGTCGACCTCGGCCGAGAGACTGACGGACTTCGACGCCGCCTTGGAGCGCAAGATGGTGATCGTGTCGCGCAGACCTCGCCCAACGTCCACCGGTTCCGCCACGGGGCTCTTGTCCATTTGTGTGAAGCCCTTGACGGCGGACACGAGCTCGAACACGCGCGCCGAGCTGCGCTCGATCTCCTGCCGCAGACCGCGCAGCGCGCAGGTGCGGGCGATCCAGCGCAGCGATACCGCGAGCGCCACATCGGGGACGACGCCCGCCAGCCGCTCGAGCACGTCGAGCGAGAGCGCGGTCTCGGCCAGTGGCGCCGCAACATCCACCTCACCGTGATGAGCCTCGAGCCACGCGGCGAGGCGATCCTCGCGGTCCGCTCGCTCGAGCGGTGTCCAGGTGTGCACCGGCGCGGCATCACACGCCCGGCGCACAGCGTCCACAGCGGCCATCTGAGCGCCCGACAACCCCAGCGCGTACAGCGCGCGTGTCGCCGTCTCCTCCTGATCGAGCAGCTCCCCCAACGCGTGCACGCTGCGCACGATCGCCGACGCCGGGTTGTTGAGCTCGTGCGCCAGGCCCGCGGCAAGCTTGCCGAGCGACACCAGTTTCTCATCGCGCAGATCGGTCGACGTGAAATGGCGAGCCCGATCGAGCATCACGTGTACGAGGATGGCGGTGACTTCCGGGCAGGTACGAATCATCTCGGGAAACTGATCGTGATCGACCATCCAGATTTCCATATCCGCTTCGACGATGCCGTCGCCCATCGAGGTACTGATCCGCGAGTACGGGAGCACGCCGCTCACCTCACCACCTCGCCACTCGGCGACCTTGCGGCGGCCCGCCCGTCCCCGGTCCATGTACAGCGCCAGGTGACCCGTGAGCAGCACCCACAACCCGTTGCTGCCCCGCTCCTGCCCTTTCCGGATGATGTACTCTCCCGTGCTCAGGCGGCGCAGATACCCGTGCGCGGCGAGCCACTCGAGCTCCACAACCGGTGCCCCACCGATCGTGGCGTGTGCACGCAGTCGCTCGACAATCGCCCCAACGTCGATGGCGGTCATGTCCGCCGACGTACGATCGCCCGCGCCGGCGCCCCTTCGTGCCCGCGCACCTTCAGCGGCAGCACGACGAGGTCATATTCACCGGCCGGAACGTCGCTCAGGTCCAGCCCTTCGACGATCGGGATCCCCTTCCCCAGGAGGGTGCGATGGGTGCGCGGCGCCGGCGCACCGAACTGCTCGGCGGAGATGTAGTCGATGCCGACGAGCTTCACCCCCGCGTCGGCGAGCAGCAACGCCGCATCGGGAGCCACATAGGCGAAATCGTGGTGGAATACCGGGGAGCTCATCCAGTGACCCGACGTACTGCGCGTGCGGAACAGTACCCGCTCCGCCCCCTTCCACTGGTGACGGTTCAGCTCAGTGGCGTCGATCGCCTGCACGCTGTCGGGGATCTGGATCACCCGCGCCGGTCCGACGAGCGCCGTCAGGGGAACCTGGTCGATCGACGCGCCGTCGGCGATGAAGTGCTGCGGCGCGTCGATGTGCGTCCCGCTGTGGGCGCCGAGCGAGAACGCCGACAAGGTGAGCGCATCGCCCCGCCGCATGTCGAGCATGAAGCGGAACGACAGCGGCGCATTCCCCTCATACACCGGCGTCGTGGCCGAATCGAGCGTCGCGCTCGCATCGATCCACTCCGCCGCTGGAGGTGCCGCACCGGCCCGACACGCTGCCGCGAGGACGATCGCCGTTAACCAGGAGCCGAACCGACGGTGCCTCAAGCTGACAGCCGATAGCTGATAGCCGATAGCGCCTGTGAACATGTTCCGAATCTCCCCTTAGATGAAAGCAGCCAGCACCAGCGTGAACAGCAACCCCGCGACCCCGATGATCGTCTCCAGCGCGGTCCACGTCGCCAACGTCTGCGGCACCGTCATGTTGAAATATTCCTTGATCAGCCAGAACCCGGAGTCGTTCACGTGCGACAGCATCAACGACCCGGCCCCGGTCGCCAGCACCAGCAGTTCGGGACTGCTGTGCGCCGTCGCCGCGGCGATCGGCGCCACGATCCCCGCCGCCGTCGTCATCGCCACCGTCGCCGAGCCTGTCGCCACGCGCACCAGCGTCGCCACCACCCACGCCAGCACCAGCGGCGACACGCGCGTCCGCATCGCCACGTCCGCGATCGTTTTCCCGACGCCGCTTTCGACCAGCACCCGGTTGAACCCCCCGCCCGCTCCGATAATGAGCAAAATCGCCGCTGTCGGCGCGAGGCAGTCGTTGACCATGGAAAGCATCCGCGCTCCGCTGACTCCGCGGGCCAGCCCGAGTGCCCAGAAGGAAAACAGCAGCGCCAGGAGCAATGCCACGATTGGATTGCCGATGAAATCGAGCGCCGTGCGCACCGGACTCCCCTGAGCGAGGGCGACGTCCGCCGCACTGGCTCCGACGATCAGCAGAACTGGAACGAGCACAGTGAAAAGCGACAGACCGAAGCCCGGCAGGTCATCGCTCGTCCCCCCGCTCCCTTCGAGCTGGGCGGCCATCGGATTCGCTGCGGGGAGCGTGATGCGCGGCGCAATCCACGTCGCGAAGATCGGGCCCGCGAGCGCGGCCGTCGGCAGCCCGACGAGGACCGCGTAGAAGATGGTGCGGCCGAGGTCCGCCTTGTACGCCGTCACCGCAAGCATCGCCGCGGGATGCGGCGGCACCATACCGTGGACAACCGACAGCCCTGCTACCAGCGGTATCCCGATCTTGACGAGCGAGGTGCCGGTGCGGCGCGCGATGGTGAACACGAGGGGGATGAGCAGCACAAAACCGACTTGGAAAAACACCGGGATACCCACGATGAACGCGACGAACATGAGCGCCCAGTGTACCCGCCGCTCGCCGAACAGGGCGATCAGCGTCGTGGCGATGCGCGTCGCCCCGCCCGACTCGGCCATCATCTTCCCCAGCATCGTCCCCAGCCCCACGACCACGGCGATGGTGCCGAGCGTCGCCCCGACCCCGTCCTGAAACGCCGTCACCAACGCGCGGGGAGACATCCCCGCCGCAGCTCCCAGGGCGAGCGAAACGGCGACCAGTGCGACGAACGGATGGACCTTGAGCTGCGCAATCAGCAGGATCAGTGCGACCACGGCGAGCAACGCGTAGAGCAGCGTCATGCCGCCAGCCGTTCCATGATACGGAGCACGATCGCCTGCGGCGCGTCGGCGACGTCGAAGGTCCACGCGTGCTCGTCCACGCCGGGAACTTCGAGCGTCGCGAGCTGGCTGTCGAGCAGGCTCGCCGGCATGTAGTGCCCCACCCGCTGACCCATGCGCTGACGGATGACGCCAGCGTCACCGGTCAGATGAACGAACCGCAGCGCACCGTCGGCGCCGCGCAGCACATCGCGATAGGCGCGCTTCAGCGCGGAGCACGCGACGACGAGCCCGCTGCTCGTCCGGTGGGCCGCGGCGATACGATCGGCGATCGCGCGCAGCCAGCCGCTGCGATCGTCGTCGCTGAGGGGAATGCCCTGCGCCATGCGGCGCACATTCTCAGGCGGGTGGAGGGCGTCGCCTTCGAGAAACGGCACGGCGAGCGCGTCCGCGAGCAACGTGCCGACGACGGTCTTCCCGGCGCCCGACACGCCCATCACGCAGACGCGACTCGCCGTTTGCATGGGGCGTCATCATAGGTGACGCCGGTGCTTGGTGGCTAGTGGCTGTTGGCTGGTGGCTCCCCCAGGCTTGACAGAACTTCAGGGAGTAGACATTCTACATCCATACCCTGTAGAGACCCTACACCCTATGCACGAACCGCGCGGACTTTCTCGCATCGAGCTGCTCCAGGGCACGCTCGACCTGATCATCCTGCAAACGCTGCGCTGGGGACCGCGGCACGGCTACGGGATCGCCCAGATGATCCGGGCGTCGTCGCAGGACGTGCTGCAGGTCGACACCGGCTCGCTCTACCCTGCCCTGCATCGGCTCGAGCGCCAGGGATGGATCGCAGCCGAATGGGGCACGTCCGAGAACAAGCAGCGGGTACGGGTTTACACGCTCACCGCCAAGGGTCGCAAGCAGCTGGAACGCGAGCGATCGCAATGGGAGCAGCTGAGCCGCGCGATCGGAGCGATTCTCGCTCCCAGCCCCGACGCTCTGACATGAAAGCGCGAGACAACGAGATCCAGGAAGAGATCGCCGTGCACCTGGCGCTGGCGATCGCCGACAAGATGGCGCGCGGCGCGTCTCGTGAAGAGGCCGAGCGCGCGGCGCGTGCCGAGTTCGGCAACGTCACGCACGTCGCCGAGGTGACACGTGAAGCACAGCGCGGGCCCGGGTTGTGGCTCGAGCGCCTGGGGCAAGACGTGCGCTACGGGTGGCGCGCCCTGCGGCGCACCCCCGCGTTCACGGCCGTCGCCGTCGCCACGCTCGCGCTCGCGATCGGCGCGAACAGCGCCGTGTTCACCGTGGTCAATAGCGTCCTGATGCAGCCGTTGCCGTTTCGGGACCCGGACGCGCTCTACGCCGTCTCGTACCTGCCGACCAATCTGCCGTTCGAGCTCCCGCCCGGACTCGACGACCGGCTTTACCTCGAGTATCGCCAGCACGCCACCCGGTTCGAGCGCATCACGGGCTACCAGCGCCAGGAGCTGACACTGAGCGGTGTCGGAGACGCGACCCGCATTCCCGGCGCGCTCGCGAGCTCCACCTTCTTCGAAACACTGGGGGTGCAGCCCGCTCTGGGACGGGCCTTCACTGCCGAGGAGGATCAGGCGGGCAACGATCGGGTCGTGATCCTGAGCGACCGGCTGTGGCGCACGCGGTTCAACAGCGATCCCCGCATCCTGGGCACGACCATCGTACTCGACGGGATTTCCCGCACGGTGATCGGTGTGATGCCGCGCGGTTTCACCTACCCCGCCAGCTCACAGGTGTGGACGCCGCTCGCACTGAAACTCGATGGCGGCAACTCGTTCCTGTTTCCGGTCGCGGGCAGGCTGCGCGCCGGCGCGACGCCGGAACAGGCACGGAGTGAGCTCGCCGCGATCGCCCGTGCCCTGCGCCCCGACTCGAGGGCGGACGGCGCGCGATCGAACGCGGCCATTATCCCGCTCAAGGACACGGTGACGAGCCACGTGCGCACGTCGCTGCTCGTGCTCGCCGGAGCCGTCGCCTTCGTGCTGTTGATCGCTTGCGCCAACGTGGCCAACCTGTTGTTGATCCGCGCCGCGACGCGGCGCCAGGAGATGGCCGTCCGCGTGGCACTGGGCGCGAGCCGCGCCCGCATCGCGCGCCAGCTTCTGACGGAGAGCGTGCTGATCGCCCTGATCGGCGGCGGCGCGGGGATTCTCGTGGCGTTCGCCGGGGTGCGCGCCCTCGTCGCCATGGCGCCCGCCGGCCGCCTGCCGCGCATCGACGAGGTGCACCTGAACGGCTGGGTGCTCCTGTTCACCCTCACCGTCTCGCTCGTCACCGGAATCCTGTTCGGGCTGGTGCCGGCGCGCAGCGGGGCGAGGAGCGCGCCGCAGGAAGCCCTGGGCCAGGGCACGAGGACACTGGGTGGCTCGCACCACCGCCTGCGCGCCGCGTTCGTGACCGGGGAAATCGCGCTCGCGCTCATCCTCCTGACCGGCGCCGGGCTGATGATCAAGAGCTTCTTGCGGATGCGCTCGCTCGACACCGGCTACGACGCGCCGCGCGTGGTGACGATGTCGGTCAATCTGCCGCGAATCGCCTACCCCGATGCTGCACGCATGCAATCATTCCATACGGCGCTGCTCGAGCGGTTGTCGCGAATTCCCGGTGCGAACGCCGTGGGTTCGGTGTCGTTCCGCCCGATGAGCGACGTGGGCATCATGGGTGACTTCGTCGTCCGTGGCCCCACACCGCTGCCCCACGGCTACACTGTGGACAAGCCGACGGTGAGCCCGGGCTATTTCGCGGCGCTGGGGATTCGGATCCTCGCGGGACGCGACTTCACCACGGCCGACCGGGCGGGCGCCCCCGGGGTCGTCGTAGTGAGCCAAACTGTGGCGAAACGACTCTGGCCCAACGAGAGCGCGGTCGGCAACCGCATATCGATGCAGGACCACCCTGGCCCGAACGACTGGCTCACCGTCATCGGCGTCGTGAACGACGTCGTCCAGGACGCGCAGCTCACCCGGCATTCGACGATCTACCTGCCGTATCTGCAGAACACGGCGCCGTTCTTCATGAATCAGATGACTTTCGTTGTTCGCCCGGCGCCCGGCGCCGCCAACCTGGCCGCGGCGATGCGGACCGCGCTGCGCGACGTCGATCCCGCCGTCCCCGCCGAGGCGCTGCAGACGATGGACCAGTCCCTGATGGACACGATCGCCGAGCCGGTGTTTCAGATGCGGCTGCTCGCGACCTTCGCCTTCCTGGCGCTGCTGCTCGCCGTGCTCGGCACCTACGGCGTGCTCGCCTACGACGTCACCGCGCGCACCCGCGAAATCGGCCTGCGCATGGCGCTCGGCGCGACTCCCGGAAATGTGCTGCGCATGGTGCTGGGACGCACCGCCGCGCTGGCCCTCCTCGGGGCGGCGATCGGTGTCGCCGGCTCGCTGACGCTTACCAGCGTGCTCACCAAGTCGTTGTTCGAGGTGAAGCCGACCGATCCCGTGACGCTCGCCGCCGTGACCATCGTCCTGATGCTGGCAGCGCTCGTGGCGGGTTATCTACCGGCGCAGCGGGCTGCGGGCGTTCGGGCCCTCACCACGCTGCTGATGCACGACTAACGAGGGCGCCTCGAAGGCATTGTGCTTTCGCACGGTGAAGTGGGAGGCCCACGCTTCAGCGTGTCGCCCCGAGCCGGGCCGTATGGCCACGGAATCATAGAAGCCTAGTCGCTCCTGAGCGCGCTGACCGGATCGAGCCGCGCCGCACGCCGGGCGGGGATCCAGCTGGCGACGAGCGCGGCGAGCACCAGCAACGCTGCGGCGCCGCCCAGAGCTACAGCGTCGGTCGGCGGCACGCCGTAGAGCAGGTCGCGGATCAGTCGCGTTGCGGCGAATGCCGCGAGCGAGCCCAGCATCACGCCGATCCCCACCAGCACCAACCCCTGGCGCACGACCATGCCCAGCACGTGTGAGCGCTGCGCACCCAACGCCACCCGTACGCCGATCTCCCGGGTGCGCTGCGCGACGCTGAACGCCGTCACGCCATAGATCCCGATCAGCACGAGCAGCAGCGCCACCGCGCCGAGCCCGCCCGAGACGTAGAGCGCCAATCGCTGCGGAAACAACGACGTGGCTGTCTGTTCGGGCATGGTTTGCTGCCGCAGAATCGGGAGCGTGGGATCGATGTTCGCGACGATGCGGCGCACGGCTGCACCTGGCGCCGCGGCGCCTGCCGCCGACTTGATGAGGAGGTGCATGCGCCCGAAGTAGCGTTGTGCCAGCGTTACGTAGATAAAGTTGCGCGGCTGCTCGCCGAGCGAGCGATACTTCGCGTTGCGCGCCACGCCGATCACCGTGACGGTGTGGTCCTCGTTCGTCAGGGTACGCCCGATGGGATCCTCACCCGGGAAAAGGGCAGCGGCGAAGGACTCGTTGAGAATCGCGACGTCCCCCACGCCGCTCTTGTCCTGGTCGGCGAAGTCGCGGCCGCGGACGATCGGGATGCCCAGGGTCGCGAAATAACCGGGCGTCACGACGTTCCAGTCGGCGCGCCAACCCTCGCGTGGGTCAGGCGGCTCGCGGCCCACGACCTTGATTGCTCCCAGCCCCAGCCCACCGCCGTCGAGCGGTAACATCGCCGACAGCGCCGCGGTGCGAACCCCCGGCAGCGCGCGCGTGCGCTCCAGGAGCTCCGCCGCTACGCGACGGCCCTCGTCATCATTGTAGTTCGAGAGTCCCAGATCGATCGAGGCGATAAAGACGTCTCGCGGCTCGAAGCCGGGATCGATGCTGCGCGCATGGACGAGCGTGCGCGCAAACAGCCCCGCGACCATCAACAGCAACATCGAGAATGCGATTTGGGTGACGAGGAGCCCGCTGCGCAACCGCAGGCGCCGCTGACCTGGCCCCAGGCCTCCCGACTTGAGCGCGGGCACGAGATCGGGACGGGTGCTTTGCAGCGCCGGCACGAGCCCCGAGATGAGCCCCGTCGCGAACGAGATGATCAGGGCGAAGCCGAGCACGCGCCAGTCGAGCCGCGGGTCGACCGAGAGCTGCATGGGGAGGCGCGGGACGAGGGCCAGGAGCCCAGCGACGAGCCAGCGCGCCAGCATCACGCCAGCCGTCCCCGCAACCGCGAACAGCAGCAGGCTCTCGACCACGAGCTGAGTAACGAGCTGCGCCCGCGAAGCGCCGAGCGCGAGCCGCACGGCGATTTCCCGCCGCCGGACGGTGGCGCGCGCCAGCAGCATCCCCGCCACGTTGATGCTCGCGATGACGAGGACGAGCCCGGCGACGGCGAGCAACATGGCCATGAACCCGCTGATCGGTCCCTGCATGTCCGCCGGGAAGAGACTCGCCGGCGCGATTACTACACCTTTCCCGGCATTCGCATCGGGATAGTCCTTCGCCTGTCGTGCGGCAATCGTCGACAGCTCAGCCTGCGCCTGGCTGATGCCGACATCGGGCGCCAGCCGTGCGATGCCGATCAGCCAGACCGACCCGCGGTTCGAGAAGATGTCCGGCGGCGTCCCCAGGTATGTCCCTGCCGCCAGCGGGACCCACGCATCGGGCGCCACTATGAACGGGCCCTGGAACCGCTCCCGGGCGACGCCGATGACGGTGAACGGTGAGCGGTTCATCACGATCGTCCGGCCGACGATCGACGGATCGGCGTTGAAGTGCCGTTCCCAGAATTTGTGACTGAGGACGATGACGGGATTGCCCCCCGGTGGGCGGTCGTCCTCTGACGTAAAGAACCGACCAA
>DASTHG010000332.1:0-10642 GCA_035718325.1 Gemmatimonadales bacterium
GTCACGCGCCTGATGGTCGGAGTCCGCGCGCTGCTCGACGCTCTGGAGCCAGTGGAGGCGGCAGGCCGCGCCGTGGTGGGTCTCTTGACCGGCAACGTAGAGCGCGGCGCGGCGCTGAAGCTGCAATCGGGGGGGATCGACCCGGCCCGGTTTCGCGTCGGGGCGTACGGCTCGGACGCGGCGCACCGCCCGCAGCTGCCCGCCATCGCGCAGCGCCGGGCCGCCGATCGCCTCGGCAGCGCGATCGCCGGGTCGGATGTCGTGATCATCGGCGACACCCCCGACGACGTGCGCTGCGGCCGCCCGATCGGCGCGCGCACGATCGCGGTGGCGACGGGAGGCTTCGACGTCGCCGCGCTCAACGCGGCGGGGGCGACGCACGTGTTCTCCGATCTGTCCGACACCGCCCGCGTGCTCGAGGCGCTGTTGTCGTGACGCGCCCCAGGGGCGAGCTGGAGGTCAAAGCGCGCATTACGAACGCCGCCGTGCTGCGCCGCCGGCTGCGGCGCGCCGGCGCGGCGCTGGAGTTCCGCGGCCGCATGACGGATCGGCGCTACGACCAGGGGCGCGTGCTCACGCGTGAGGACGAGGTGCTGCGACTGCGAACCTACCGGCCGGCGGGGCGGGCGCGCCCGCACGCCGTGCTCACCTGGAAGGGCGCGGCGAGTGCGCGGTCCGGCGGGCGCTACCGCCACCGCCTCGAGCTGGAGCTCGAGATCCCCGATCCCCAAGTGCTGCACACCGTGCTGCTGCGGCTCGGGTATCGCGTGACCACGGTGATCGACCGGCGCGTCGAGGTGTATCGTTTGGGGCACGCCATGCTGCGCCTGGAACGGTATCCACGAATGGACACGCTGCTGGAAGTCGAAGGCCCGCCTCGGGCGATCGAGCTGGCCATTGCGGCTACGGGCCTCGAGCGTGAGCGATTCCGCTCGGAGTCGCTTCCCTATTTCATGCGCGCCTACCGACGCCGCACCGGGCGGACGGCACGCCTGGCGCAGTGAGTCTCGACGTCCCCGAGCTCGGCCCAAGCCTCGGGCGTCTCATCGTGCCGCGGCGTGTCACCGAGCTGTGGGTGCCGCTGGATGACGTGCGCGAGGCGCTGGCCACCAGCGTGATGGAGTGCGCCGGCACGGCACGGCGCGACGCATCCAACGGTGCCACGTCCGGGGGAGGGGCACGCGCGCTCGCGGCGCTGGACCGCGACGCGTGGATTCGCGTCTGGGAGGAAGCGGTGCGCCGCGCGGCCGACCGGATCGTGACGGTGCTCGACCAGACAATCGAGACCGAGGCGAAGCGGGTACGGATGCCCCGGCGCCGGCAGCGCCAGCTCATCGTCTCTCCCATCGAACGGCGCTCCATTGCGGCACGGCTGGCTTCGGGAGGCGACACGCTCGACGATGCGCTCACGCAGGTCGCGCAGGCAACCGAGACGCTGGCGCGGAGCTGGCCTGGGGATGCCGCTGCGCAGCACGCCTGGCGCGCGGCGCAGCAGGCCGCGGCGCGACGCCTCGAGGCGGCGTGGCTCATCCTCGAAGGCCAGGTCGAGCAGGAGCGGGCGCGCTGGACCGGAGAGTTGGACGCCGTGAAGTCGTGGCGACCGTCCCTCGTCCCCGTCTTCGTGATCTGGGCGCCGCTCGCCGCCATCGGTATCTGGCTCGGTCTCGTCCTCGGCGGATACCTCCCCGCCCCGCAATGGCTCGCGGCGCTCTTGGGTTTTTAGCCGTCGCGCTGGCGGCGGCGCTGCCGCTGTCGGCGCAGCTACGCCCTGTCGTGGTGCGCGTGTCCGGTCCCAAGGGCCTGGACTCGCTCGCGCGGCTCGGCTTCGAAGTCGCCGGTGCGCGCCGCACCGCCACGGGACTCGAGGCGATCGTCGTGGCCTCTCCTGCCACTGAGCGTGTCCTTGCCGGAGCCGGTCTCGCCGTAGCGCCGGTCCCGGGCGCAGCGCTGGGAGCCGCGGGCGACAGTTTTTCGGTCTATCGCTCCTTCGACAAGCCGATTTCCGGCATTCGCGCCACCCTCACGGCGTGGGCAGCGGCCGACAGCGTGATTCACGTGGACTCGATCGGCGCGTCGGTCGAGGGGCGGCCTATTCTGGCGGTGAAGATCGGCGCCGCGGCGGACGCGGCGAACCGGCCCAACGTCCTGTTCATGGGGACGCATCACGCGCGCGAGTGGGTATCGACCGAGATGGCGATGCGGCTGATCCGTTGGCTCGCCGATTCGGCGCCCGCGGCCCTGCTGGCGAACCGCGACGTGTGGGTGATCCCGGTCGAGAATCCCGACGGCTACCAGTACACGTTCACCAACGACCGCTTCTGGAGGAAGAACCGCCGCGACAACGGTGACGGCACGTTCGGCGTGGACCTGAACCGCAATTATCCGGAATTTTGGGGCTACGACAACGCCGGCTCGAGTGGCAGCACGGGGAACGAGACGTATCGCGGCCCCGGGCCCGCCTCGGAGCCCGAGACCCGGGCGATCATCGCGTTTCATGCAGCGCACCCGCCTATCGTGTCGGTGTCATACCACACCTACAGCGGGCTCGTGCTTTTTCCCTACGGTTTTCGCGACGGCGCCCTGGCGCCCGATGTGCCGATCTATCGGGCACTGGGGGGAACGGATCTGCTGCCGGCGGTGCGCGACAGCGTGCCGGATACCTTCCACGCGTACTATCATCCGGGGCCGGGATGGAATCTGTATCCCACCAACGGCGAGTACACCGATTGGGCGTACCGCGCGCACCAGACCATCGCGTTCACGACCGAGCTGACGAGCGGCTGCTGCACACCCGACTCGAATTTCTATTACGGCTTCGTCTTTCCCGACGACTCCACGCTCGTGGATCGTGTGTTTCATGACAATCTCCCCTTTGCGCTGGCGGTGATCGCCGCCGCGGGAAATCCCGCGCTGGCGCAGGGGCCGACCGGTGCGCTGCCGGCGGCGCCGCGCATCGAATCGATCTGGCCCGAGGTGTGGGTCAATCTGCCGTCTGCGGGACCGGTCCCGTTTTCGCTCAGCGTGCGGGGCCCCAGCGGCGGAATTCTGCAGCGCTCGCTGCAGACCGACTCGCTGTCGCACGGTACCGTGCGGACGTGGTGGCGTTCGGATGTCAGCATCGACCAGGCGCGCGCGATTCGCGTGGAAGGGACGGGGCTCGAGGGGGAGCTGATTTCGATCGCCGGAGCGGAGGATGCGGACTTCGGTTGGACGGGGTGGACCCGCACCGGCGACGCGCTCGCCGGCACGTATGCGTGGACCACCGCGACCGACGACACCCTCACCTCGCCCCTCGTGAGCCTCAGCGGCCGCTCGCATGTGTGGCTGCAGTTCTGGACCAAGCACAGCGGGTCGACGTTCACGCCGGAGCAGCATGGGCTGGTGCAGGTTTCGGGCGACAGCGGCACGACCTGGTCGACGGTCGCCCTCGTGCTGGGCGACGGACCGGCCTGGTATCCCGTGCGCGTGGACCTCCCGACGCTCGGCGGCGCCCGCGGCGCGCGCGTCCGGTTCGTCTCCGTCGGCTTCACGTGGTGGCTGGACGCCGTCGGCTTCGCGAGTGATTCGACCGCCGCGCTCGCTGCCCTCCCACCGGTGGCGGCGCTGGAGGTCTCGGAGAACCCGGTGCACGGGTCGCAGGTCGTCTTCTCCTGGCCCGGAGGAACGGGGTCGCCGATGATCGGGGTCTATACCTTCGGCGGCGACCGGCTCGTCTCGGCGGTGCTCACGCCGGGATCGACCGAGTACGCGTGGGATCTGACCGCCGGTTCGCGGCGCGTTCCCAACGGGGCCTACGTCGTGGTGCTGCAGCTCGACGGGCGGGTGCTCAGGCGGCGGCTCTTCGTGACGCGATGAGCACCATCGGCGTCGGGATCGACCTCGTAGAAGTGCCGCGGGTGCGTCGTATGCTCGGCGAGAAAGGGACGCACGTGTTCGAGCGCCTGCTGACCCCGGGGGAGGCGCGATATTGCCTTTCCAAACTGGATCCGTCAGAGAGTGTCGCCGTCCGGTTGGCGACGAAGGAAGCGGTCTATAAAGCGCTGCAAAGCACGCCCGCGGCGCGCGGGGTGGGTTGGCGGGAGATCGAGGTCGTGCGCGACGAGAACGGCCGACCGGAAGTGGTGCTGAGCGGACTCGCCCAGCAGGTGGCGGCACAGCTCGGCGTGCGGCAGGTGATGGTCTCGCTGTCGCATACACACGAGGCGGCGATCGCGATCGCCTTGCTCCAGTCGTGAGGAGGTTATTATTCGAGTGAACTCTTTTGAGAACGATTCTCATCTACCGTAACGTCTTCCGCAGCTTCATTTTCGTCACCGGCTTCGTGGCTTCGCTGCAGGCGCAATCAGGTGATCCGATTGCCGTGGCGCGGCGTGTATCCGCCGCCGCCGCGCTCGCCGTCAAGGAGTACGCCCTCGGCGTCCCACCGGCGGGTGGGGCCGTCAGCGACAGCGAAGAGGTGAAAGAGGCCCGGCTGTTCATCGACCAGGCTCGCGCTGCGCTCCCCGGACTCCCTGCCGTCGCACGGAGTCACAGCGACAGCGCGTTGCAGGTGATCCGGACGCTGTTCGACCGCACCGCGGCCCCGGGGGAGATCGCACCGGTCGCGCAGGCTTTGGGGCGGCGTCTCTCCCAGGATCTGGGCGTCGCGATCGAGCCGGTGGCGCCGCAAGGGGACGGCTCCGCGTTGGTGCGGGGGGCGGCAGTGTTCCGGGCCGCCTGTGCCAGCTGCCACGGCGCGTCGGGTCGCGGCGATGGCCCCGCCGCCCGGGGAATCGTCCCGCGGCCTGCCAACCTCACCGACCCGGTCGTCATGGGCGCCAAGTCGCGGGTCGATCTCTACCGCCAGCTGCTGCTCGGCGTCGCCGGAACCGCGATGCCGGCGTTCGAACGGACATTGGCCGACAGCGATCGTTGGGCGGTGACCGCTTACGTGCAGACGCTGCAGTATGGCGGGTCACCGGAAGCCGCCGTATTCGCAGGCGTCCGCCGGCAGCTCGATTCGGCGGTGACGACGCGCTCGGCGGACGTGGCCTTCGACGCGTACATGACGTTCGAGGGCGTGGAAAGCGAGGTAAAGGCGAGACAGCCGGCGCTCGCGACTCGCATTGAGAACGAATTCCGCGAGCTGCGCGAGCGTGCCGGCGGCAGCGACGTCCACGCGCTCTACCGCCAGCTGCTCGGTGATCTCGAGAACGCCGAGCGGGCGGTGACGGACAGGAGCTCGACGGCCAACCTCTTCTTACAGGCGTTCCTGCTGCTGGTACGCGAAGGATTCGAGGCGATCCTCATCATCGCCGCGCTGATGACTTTCCTCGCCAAGGCGGGTGCCGCGGAGCGGCGTGGAGAGGTCGCCTGGGGCGCCTGGGCCGGAGTGGCGGCGAGCGTCGTCACGGCGATCCTGTTCGAGCTGCTGATCGAGACCACACCCGGGCAGCGTGACGCCCTCGAGGGCGTCACGATGCTCGTAGCGGTGGTCGTGTTGTTCTTCGTCAGCTACTGGCTGCTCTCCAAAGTGGAAGCTGACAAGTGGACCGCCTTCTTGAAGCAGCGCGTCCACGCGGCGCTCTCTTCCGGTTCTGCGCTGGCGCTGGCCTCGGTCGCGTTTCTCGCGGTGTATCGCGAAGGGGTGGAGACGATCCTCTTCTACAAGGCTCTGCTCGTCTCGGGCGGACGTGGAGATGCCGGTCCCGTGGTCCTGGGAGTGGTCCTCGGCGCCGCGACCCTGGTGGCGCTGTACGTCGGGATCATGCGGCTCGGGATGCGCATCCCCATGAAACTGTTCTTCGCCGTCACGGGGGCACTGTTGTACTACATGGCCTTCGTGTTCGCGGGGAAGGGGATCGCCGAGCTACAGGAAGGGAGACTCATCGGAACGACAGTGATCCCGGCACTCGAATGGCTGCGCGTGCCGTTCCTCGGCATTTATCCGACGGTGCAGTCGCTCGGGTTGCAGGCTCTGCTGTTGCTGCTAGCGCTGCTTGCCGCGCTCGTGCTCCTTCGACCGAGGAGCGACGGGCACGCGGTCGCCCGGTAGGCCTGCTCCCGAGGGTAGCGCTTGCTTCGCTAATGATGCCGGCGCCACTGTTGGCGAGTCGGCCGGCGATGCTGCTCGCCACCTGACCAGCAGGTACGCTCCCACCGCGATCAATCCCAGGCTCGTCGCCTGTGCGATCGTGAAACCGTTGAGGAAGCGGTCGTCTTTGGCCCGCAGGAACTCGATCGCGAACCGCTCCGCCCCGGCGATGACCAGGTAGCAGGCGAAGAGCCATCCCGTGGCGTGGCGATGATCGCGGTGTTTCCACAGCCAGGCGGTGGCGAGCAGCATCAGCGTCGTCTCGTACACTTGCGTGGGATGTACGGCGACGAGTTCGGCCGGATTTGTGCCGGCGGGGAACGCCACGTGGAACGCCTGCAAATTCGCGACGGTGGTCGCCGGCAGGCCCTCGGGGAACCTCACCGCCCATGGCAACGAGCTGGGTCGGCCGTAATCGTCCCCGACCACGAAGCAACCGACACGTCCGATGGCGTAGCCCAGGGTGAGTGCCGGGGCGACGAGATCGGCGGTGAACGCAATCGGCACCCTGCGTCGCCAGCTATTGAAGATGACCCCTGCGACACCCCCGAGGAATCCGCCGTACCAGACGAACCCGCCGCGGCTGAACAGCGACCCGCCGGTCAGGATCCAGTACCAGATCTTCGCTCCCGCGAGTCCCCCGAGCACTGCCGCGATGACGATGTCGGCCGCGTACTCTTCGTCGAGTCCACGGCGTCGCAGTTCGAGTTGGATGGCCCATCCGGACATGATGAATGCCAGCATCATCATCAAGCCGAAGCCGGTGACCGAGAAGCTGCCGATGTGCAGGACCAGCGGGTAAACGGTCATGTCCTGTGCGGTGCGGGGTGTGGGGGGGTGAAGGGCTCGAGGCCCAGCAACGGCAGGTTCGCCCGGGCGTCGAGCATCCAATCGCTCTGCTCGCCGCGGGCGAGGCGCCACCATCCCGCCCGGGCGATCATCGCGGCGTTGTCGGCGTTGAGGCGCGGACTCGCGACGGCGACGCGGGCGTGCGGCGCGAGCACCTGCGCGGCGCGGGCGGCGAGGGCGCGGCTGCACGCCACGCCGCCGCCCAGTACGGCGGTGCGATATCCGGTCTCCCGCACGGCACGATCGAGTTTCGCCACCAGCACATCGAGCACCGCGTCCTGAAACCCGCGCGCCAGATCGGCGCGATCGCGCGCCAGGTCCTGCGCGCCGCGCACCGCGTGCAGCACCGCGGTCTTGAGGCCGGAGAACGAGAACTCGAATCCCTGGTCGATCATCGGCCGGGGGAACGAAAAGCGGTCGGGATTTCCGGTGGCCGCGAGCCGCTCGATGGCGGGCCCGCCGGGATAGCCGAGGTCGAGCAGCGTCGCCACCTTGTCGAACGCTTCGCCCGCGGCGTCATCGCGCGTCGCGCCCATCAGCCGGTAGCGTCCCCACGCCGGTACGTCGAGCAGCATCGTGTGGCCGCCGGACACGAGCAGCGCCACGAACGGCGGGGCGAGCTCGGGGTCCTCGATCGCGGGGGCGAAGAGATGCCCCTCGAGGTGATTGACGCCGATGAGCGTGCGGTCCCGGGCGAAGGCGAGCGCCTTGCCGTAGACGACGCCGACGAGCAGCGCCCCGACGAGTCCGGGCCCCGCCGTCACAGCGACGGCATCGATGGCGCTCCAGGCGAGACCCGCTTCGGCGCGGGCCCGGTCGACCACCGCCGGCAGCGCAGCGAGATGGGCGCGGCTCGCCAGCTCGGGGACGACGCCGCCGAACACCTGGTGGATGTCCTGCGAGAGGATCACGAGGCTGGCGAGCTCGGGTGGTCGCGTCGCCCCGCCCACCAGCACGGCGGCCGACGTTTCGTCACACGATGTTTCGATCCCGAGGACGACGTCAGCCACGGCCGCGCTTCCGCACCACCAGCACCGACTCGGGAATCGCCCGGGCGGTGACGCCGCGGGGCGCCAGCACCATCAGGTGTACCGTCGCGCTGTCGGACACGGGGCCGCCGAGGTGAATGATCACCTTGAGGCTGTCCTTGGTGAGTCCAGCGACGATGGTCTCCGCCCCGCGTACCACGACGTTGGCGCGCGGCGGGCGCAGCTCATAGCCGGTGAGCGGCCCCGCGCCGCTCTCGACGGGCAGCAGGTTGAAGACGCGCTCGAATACGGAGAGCGTGGCCCCCGAGATCCGGACCTCCTTGGGGGCGAGCCGCACCAGCCCGAGCGGCGCCGTGTCCAGCGCCACGGTACGGCTGAACCCGCCGCGCACGGCGTCGAGTGCCGTGGGGATCGTCGCCACCGATTCGATGGCGGCGAGCAGTCTGCGTGGGCCGACGATGCGCACCACGCTCGGCATGATCTGCAGTCCGCCGTCGAGCGACTGACCCGAATCGGGGCGCACGCTCACGCGCGCGACCACCGGGACATCCTTGAAGGCGACGGAGTCGAGCTGCACGGTGATCGTCCCGGGCTTGATCTCGGCGACCTGGACGTCGGTGCCCTTGGGGATCTCGACGCTCGAGGGCTGCAGTGCGGTGGTCCACGTGGCGGTGCTGAGCGTCTCCGGCACCTGCAGCACCAGCACCTGGTGAAACAGCCGCGCCCGCAGGAGCTCTGCGATCTTGCCGCGCAGCACGACGGTGAGTGACTCAGGCGCGCCGAGCAGCGTGCGGCCCGGCGGCACGCGCACCTGGAGCTGCATCGGCTGCTCCTGGGTGACCTGCTCCTGCGCGGCGACGGCCACGTACAGAATGAGGGAGAGGGCGACCGCGGCGAGCTTCAGCGGCCAGTTGCGGAACAGGCCCCGCCGGACTTCAGTGCTCATCGAGCAACCGCCGGATCAGGACCTCGTTCACCGGGCCGTCCCATTCGGACGCCCCGATGACCTTTTTCACAATCACGCCATGCCGGTCGATGACGAAGCTCTCGGGCACCCCGGTGGTCTGATACTGTTGCTCGATCACGCCCGGACGATCGTGCAGCACGTCGAAGGTGAGGCCCAGCTGCTTGACGAAGGCGTTGACCTCGGTCGAATCGACGACGTCGACGCTCACGGCGAGCACGTGGAAGTCGGTGCCCGCCATGCGGCGCGACAGCCGCTCGATCGCCGGCATCTCCACGCGGCACGGCAGGCAGTAGGTCGCCCAGATGTTCAGCAGCAGCACCTTGCCGCGATAGTCGGCGAGGCTGGCGGGCTTGCCCGTGCGCAAATCGATCGCGTGAAAATCGGGGGCGGCGGAGCCCACGCCGACGAGCTCGATCTGCGGCAAAATCCGGATCACGAGAGCGCCGACGAGCACGGCGGCCATCGCTAGGCCGACAAGCAGGGTGAGGCGGCGGCGTTGCATTACACGCTCACCGTGCAGCGCTGCCGCAGCGCGCGCAGCATCGCCCCCGGATCGGGGCTCGCGAACACGGCGTTCCCCACGACGAAGGTGTCCGCCCCGGCGGCATGCGCGGCCGCAATCGTCTCGGGGCCGATCCCCCCATCCACCTCGAGATACGCAGGCGAGCGGGCGCGATCGAGCGCGCTGCGCGCCCGGCGGATCTTGTCCGTGGACGCGGGGATGTACTGCTGCGCGCCGAATCCCGGGTTGACCGACATGATGAGCACCACGTCCAAGTCTGCGATGACCTCCTCCATCAGCGCCAGGGGCGCGCCCGGATTCAGGGCCAGCCCGGCCCGCAACCCTCGCTGCCGCACCGCGGCCAGCAGGCGTTGCACATGCACCGTTGCGTCGGGATGAAACGTCAAACCCGACGCTCCGGCCTCCGCCATCGGCTCGAGGTAGCGCTCCGGCTCGACCACCATGAGGTGCACGTCGATCGGCCGGTCGGTCAGGGCGCGCAGCGTCGCGACCATGTTGGCGCCGAAAGTGAGGTTGGGGACGTAGCGGCCGTCCATTACATCGACGTGCAGCCAGTCGGCGCCGGCGTCGAGCACCACTTGCACCTGCTCCACCAGCCGCGCGAGGTCGATGGAGAGCACGCTGGGCGCGATGCGCACGGCGCTGCTCATTGCGGCACCCGTGCCGACACGACGTCCACGTCGGTCCCGGGCGCGGCCAAGGTGCCCGCGGCTGGACGCTGGGCGATGATGGTCCCCGGTGTCGACTCCGTGGTCCGCTTGCGCGTCACACCGCCCAGTTCGAGACCGAGGGTTTCCAGTTTGGTCTTGGCGTCCCCGACGGAGAGGCCGATCAGATCGGGGACGGTGATCGTCGGGGCGCCGCGGCTGATCACGAGACCCACGCCGCTGCGCGGGGCGAGCGCCGTCGCGGCGACGGGCCGCGTCATCATCGTGAGCCCCGTCGGAAATGCCGCCTGCACGGATTCGACCTTGCTCACGGTGAGGCCCGCCGCATTGATCAGCCGCGTCGCGAGGCCTCCATCCAGTCCGGTCACATCGGGGACGGGGACGCGCGGCGGTCCGGCGCTCACGGTCAGGGCCACGTGCATATCCGACGGAGCCTCCACGCCGGGTGGCGGATCCTGCCAGATCACCGTGCCGACCGGGGCGAAGGGATGCGGCTCGCTGGCGGCGTCGGAGGGGACGAAGTGCGCCGTCGTGACCGCCTTGCGCGCGTCGCTGATCGTCATCCCCAGTACC
>DASTHG010000333.1:0-5694 GCA_035718325.1 Gemmatimonadales bacterium
CTCTGCATTCATCATTCTGCATTCTGCATTTGGCTCTCACAGATACTTCCTCACGATCTCTTTGACTTTCTCCGGCGTGACGCTCTCGATGAAGTCATCATCGACCAGCATCGGCGTTGCAAAGCCGCAGGCGCCGAGGCACTCGACTTCGATCACCGTGAAGCGCCCATCGGGGCTCGTCGCTCCGAGCTCCCCGGCACCGCTCTCCTTGAGAAATGCCTTCACCACATCCTCGGCGCCGCACAGGTTGCAGGGCGACGTCGTGCAGATCTGCACGAAATGCCGGCCGACGGGGTGCTGGTGATACATCGTGTAGAAGGTGACCACACCCTTCACGTAGGCCGCCGTGATTCCGAGGACCTCCGCCACCTCCGCCATGCTCTGATCGGAAATCCAGCCGCGCTCGCGCTGGACGATCCACAGCGCCGGGAGCAGCGCCGCCTGCTTGTTGGGATAGCGCGTGAGCAGCTTGTTCAGCTCGTCGGCCCGGTGCCCCTCGAACACGGGTTCGTAGGCCTCGGTGCCCTCCGGGTGGGTCACGCTCACCGGTCCACCTCGCCCATCACGATATCGACCGACGCATTGATCGCGATCAAGTCGGACAGCAGATGGCCTTCGGCCATCTTGGAGATCGACGCCAGGTTGATGAACGCGGGCGGCCGGATGCGCCAGCGTACCGGTTTCGCGGTCCCATCCGATACGAGGTAGTTGCCGAGCTCGCCCTTGGGATTCTCGATCCCGACGTACGCCTCGCCGACGGGAGCCTTGACCCCCTCCATCACCTGCTTGAAATGGAAGATCATCGCTTCCATATCGCTCATCGCCCGCGACTTGGGCGGGAGAATCACCCGTGGATCGGAAACGTTGATCGGACCCTCCGGCAGCCGGTCGAGCGCCTGGATCAGGATTTTGTTGGACTGATAGCACTCCTCGAGGCGGACCAGGAAGCGGTCATACACGTCGCCATGCTCGCCGACCGGGACCTCGAAATCGTAGGTCTCGTACCCGAGATACGGCTGATCCTTGCGCATGTCCCACGGCACGCCCGAGGCGCGCAGCATCGGTCCCGAGAGCGAATAGTTGATCGCCTCGTCCGCCGTAAGGACGCCGATCCCCTGGGTGCGGCCGGCCCAGATCGCGTTGCGCGTCAGGACGCGGTCGATCTCGTTCAAGGTGTCGGGGAAGGTGCGTGTGAACTCGCGCAGCCCCTCGACGAAGCCGTCGGGGATGTCGGCCATCAACCCGCCGACCCGCGTGAGGCTCGTGGTGAGGCGCGCGCCGGTCCACATCTCCTGCAGGTTGTAAATCCGCTCGCGCTGCTGGAACGCCCACAGGAACGGCGTGAAGGCGCCGAGGTCGATCGCCGTCGTGCCGAGCCACACCATGTGCGAGATGATGCGGCTCATCTCGCAGGCGATCACGCGCAGCACGGTGCAGCGCGGCGTGATCTCGATCCCCATCAGCCGCTCGGCAGCGAGCGCGAACCCGACGTTGTTCGCCATCGGCGAGAGGTAGTCGGTGCGATCGGTGAGCGGGATGATCTGGTTGTAGTGACGGTACTCGCCGAGCTTCTCGAAGCCCGAGTGCAGGTAACCGACGTGCGGGATCACCCGCACCACCGTTTCGCCGTCGAGCTCCACTACGAGCCGCAGCACGCCGTGGGTGGCCGGATGCTGGGGACCGAGGTTGATGAGCAGGTGCTCGCCGCCCAGGTCCGGCTCATCGGGGACGAGCGGGACGCGCGCCGGCTGGCCCTGAGCGTCGACGCCCGGAGTGGCGAGCTCGAGCTCGACGGTGCGCTTGCTCACTCGGACTCCGCGACCGTGCCGCGCTCGCCGCGGCGCAGCCGCTCGCGCATGTCGGCGGGCAGCTCGTCATACGACTCGGCGATCGACAGCTCTTCCATGGAGTAGTTGGCTTCGGGATTGGTGTTCAGCGCCTGGCGCACCTGCTCGGCGCGGGAGAAGCGGCCACGCAGCGGGAAGTCTTTGCGCAGCGGGTATCCCTCGGCGTACGTCTCCCACATCAGGATGCGGCGCAGGTCGGGGTGCCCGGCGAAGACCACGCCGAACATGTCGAACACCTCGCGCTCGAGCCAGTCCGCTCCGGCCCAGAGCGGCGTCACCGAATCGACCGCCAGCTCACCGCGCGGATCGAGCTCGACTTTCACCCGCAGGTTGGCTTTGCGCTCGAGCGAGCGCAGCAGATAGACCACCTCGAGCGGCCGCTCGCGGTCGCGGTATTCCACGGCCGTGACGTCGACCAGGTAGTCGTAGCGGTGCTCGGGGGTGTCGCGCAGCCAGGTCATCACGTCCTTGAGTCGGTCGGCCTGGACGGTGACGCTGGTCCAGCCGTCACGCATCTCCCTCGCGCGGCCGATCGCGGTTCCGAAGGTCGCCTGCAGTGCGCCGACGGTCGGATTCACGCCGAGCGGAACTGGTGGACGGAGTTGCCGAACGGCTCGGAGACTTCGTCGATCGCGGCGGGCGGCAGGCGCAGCCCGTGCTCGTCGAGCAGCTGCTCGTCGCGCCGGCGGACCGCGTCGAACAACGATTCCCCCTTGATCTTCTTGTGCAGCAGCAGGATCCCGTACAACAGCCCCTCGGGCCGCGGCGGGCACCCGGGGACGTACACGTCGACCGGCACGATCGTGTCGATTCCCTGCACCATCGCGTAGTTGTCGAAGATGCCGCCGCTCGAGGCGCAGGCCCCCATCGAGATCACCCATTTGGGCTGCGGCATCTGGTCGTAGATGCGGCGAATCACGGGCGCCAGCTTGAAGGGCAGCCGGCCGGCGCAGATCAGGACGTCCGCCTGGCGCGGCGAAAACGCCTGCCGCTCCATGCCGAAGCGCGCGATGTCGAAGCGCGACGCGGCGGTGGCCATGAACTCGATGGCGCAGCACGCGGTGCCGAACGGCATCGGCCAGAGGCTGTTGGCACGCGATTGATTGACCGCCCAGTCGACGCCCTTATCGAGGCCCGTCTTCTTCAGCGCCCATTCGACGAGCGTCTGGAAACGCGTGACCTGGTAGTTGGTGCTGCCGGAGACTTCTTTGGTTTCTATGACGTGTTTCATATCAATCCCATTGGAGTGCGCCCCGCTTCCAGACGTACACGTATCCGATCGCGAGGATCACGAGGAAGACGATCATTTCAACCAGCAGAAACCCGGTCGTGACGGTGGCGGCGCCGCCTTTGAAGATCGCCGCCCACGGGATGAGAAAGACCGTCTCGATGTCGAACACGATGAACAGCATCGCCACCATGTAGAACTTCACCGAGAACCGCTCGCGGGCGTCCCCGATGGGCGGCATGCCGCTCTCGTAGGGGGTGCCTTTGATCTGGGTGGGGCGGCGTGGGCCGGCGAAATGGGACAGGACCAGCATCATGACCGCATTGGCCACGACGAACGCAAACAGGATCAGGAAGATGCTGTATGGTCGGAGCACATCGCTCTCGTGAAAAATTTCACTTGTACCCGCCGGTGAAATTATTCGTGGTGCCACGGCATGTCAACCGAAAAACGTGGCGTAAGTGTCGATAGGATCATTAGATTGGCCCGCCATGTCGATCAAGTCCGACCGCTGGATCCGCCGCATGGCCACCGAGCATCGCATGATCGAGCCGTTCGCCGACGAGCAGATACGAGACGGCGTCATCTCCTACGGTGTCTCCTCCTACGGCTACGACATGCGGGTGGCACCCGAGTTCAAGATTTTCACCAACGCCCTCTCGGCGATCGTCGACCCCAAGGCATTCGACCCCAAGTCGTTCGTCGAATTCACCGGCCCGATCTGCGTCGTCCCGCCCAATTCGTTCGCCCTGGCCCGCTCGGTGGAGTATTTCCGTATCCCGCGCAACGTGCTCACCATCTGTGTCGGCAAGAGCACCTACGCCCGCTGTGGCATCATCACCAACGTCACCCCATTCGAGCCCGAGTGGGAGGGGTTCGTCACGCTCGAGATCTCGAACACGACGCCCCTCCCCGCCCGGATCTACGCCAATGAGGGCATCGCGCAGGTGCTGTTCTTCACGGCGGACGACGGCGACGAGTGCGAACGGTCCTATGCCGATAAGAAGGGCAAGTATCAGGCGCAGGTGGGGATTACGCTTCCAAAGCTCTAAAGCGCTATCGGCTATCAGCTATCGGCTAGGCTGATAGCCGATCGCTGATAGCTGATAGCTGATAGCTGATAGCCGATAGCTGATAGCGTCTCACCTCGGATTCAAAATCCGATCAATCCGATACCGCAAGTCCTGGAGGTGCAGCCGCGTGGCGCGGTCGCCGACTCTCGGGAGCGCCGCGGCGATCGCGGCATCGAGGTCCTTCAGCTCGCCGCGCACCAGCGCCTTCGCCTCCTCGGGCCGCGGTGGTGGCGGGACGAATCCGGGGAACGGCGGAGCCGGCGGCGGTGGTGGAGGCGGAAGAAGTTTCGTCCCCAGGAGATCGACGAACCCGCGTTGCACGTTGCGGCGGTAGATGTCGATGGCCGCACCGCTGGCGAGCTCGCGGAACAGTCCCACCCGTACGTCGTGCAGCAGGTCGGCGAGGCCGTAGGCGGGCGCGGCGGCCGTCGCGAGTGCATCCTGGTCGACCAGTCGATTCATGCGGGCGTCGTTGAACAACCCGTCGAGCAGCTGGCCCTGGCTCTGGCGAATCCGGTCCACCGTCCCGCTCGGCTCGATGCGCCGCAGCACGTCGACGTCGAGGAAGAACGCCGGCGTCTCGAAGGCATTATCGAGCAGGAACCGCACCGCCGCCTGCTGGCGCGCGCGCGGCGCCGGCGTGAAGATCACGCCCGACTGGTCGGGATACTTCTCGGCGCGATACACGCCGCCGACCAGCGTCACCACGTGCCCCAGCTCGCGCTGCCACTGCCCGATCAACCGACCGTAGTTCTCGTTCAGGTCGCCATAGTCGCGCAGCGGATCGGTGGTGTTGGCGGGCAGCAACAGCGGCATCACCCGCCGGATGTTCTTGAGGCCGAGCGTCGTCGCGGCGACGGGATCGGAGCCCAGGTCCTCGGTCTGGGCCTCAGGGTCGACGCCGTCGGCGTTCCCGAAGCGCAGCATCCGGTTCCCGTCCTGCAGCCGCGCCAGTGAATCGAGCACCGGCCGCTCCGCTTCCGGGGTGGCGGCACCCGGGATCCGGCGGTAGCCCCAGTCCACCGCGTAGTAATCGTACGGCCCGAGGATGGGGATCAGGCGCGCCCCGTCGCCCGGCTGGGCGACGTAATTGAAGCGGCCGTAATCCATGATCGACGCCTCATCCCCATACTTCGCGGTGAAGCTCGCGCTGCGCAGCGAATCGACGGGATACGACGAGCTGGACTTCATGTTGTGCGGAAAACCCAGCGTGTGCCCGACCTCGTGGGTGACGACATAGGAGAGGAACTCTCCCATCAGCGAATCGGGCAGCGGCAGCCGTTGCGCGCGGGGATCGAGCGGGCCGACCTGCACGAAGTACCAGTCGCGCACCAGGTTCATGACGTTGTGAAAGAATCCGATATTCGTCTGCAGGATCTCCCCCGTCCTGGGGTCGCTGGTGTGCGGGCCATAGGCGTTCTCGATCGTCGAGGGCAGCCAGCGAATCGTCGAGTAGCGGGCGTCGTCGAGATCGAAGTTGGGATCTTCCTGCGGCGTGGGGGCGACGCGCGCCGTGATGGCGTTCGAGAACCCGGCGGCGCGGAAC
>DASTHG010000334.1:0-3703 GCA_035718325.1 Gemmatimonadales bacterium
TGCTTCGTGTTCTGGGTCGGTATCGCGCACTCGGGCACGCTGATCTCGGCGATCCTGTATCTGTTCCGGTCGGGATGGCGCACCGCCGTGTACCGCACCGCCGAAGCGATGACGGTCTTCGCCGTAATGACCGCCGGGCTGTTCCCGCTGATCCACATCGGCCGGCAGTGGTACTTCTACTGGCTGATTCCGTATCCCAACGAGCGCGGCCTGTGGCCGAACTTCAAGTCCCCGCTGATCTGGGACGAGTTCGCGATCGGGACGTATTTCACCGTCTCCACGGTGTTCCTGATCATGGGACTCATCCCCGACATCGCGGCGGCGCGCGACGTGGCGACGGGGTGGCGCAAGAAGCTGTACGCGATCACGGCGATCGGGTGGCGCGGTACGAACGAGCAGTGGCGTCATTTCACCCGCGGCTATCTCTACCTCGCCGCGCTGGCGACGCCGCTCGTGCTGTCGGTGCACAGCGTGGTGTCGTGGGATTTCGCCATGGCGATCGTCCCGGGATGGCACGCCACGCTGTTCGCGCCGTACTTCGTGGCCGGGGCGATCTATTCCGGCGTAGCGATGGTGATCACGCTGCTGGTGCCGATCCGCAAGTTATTCCACCTGGAAGACATCATCACGGTGCACCACTTCGAAAATCTCGCGAAGCTCTGCCTCTTCACGGGGCTGATCGTGAGCTTCTCGTACTGCACCGAGAACTTCGTCGCCTGGTTCGGCGGCAACGCCGACGAGCGGGCCGGTTTCTGGTTCCGCGCGTTCGGCTCGTTCTGGTGGGCCAGCTGGACGATGAACATCTGCAATGGCCTGTTGCCCTGGCTGCTGTGGTTCAAGAAGGTCCGCACCAATATCACGGGTCTCTTCGTCATCTCGATCTTCGTCAACATCGGGATGTGGTTCGAGCGCTTCGTGATCATCGTCGTATCGCTCGCCGGTGAGCCCTATGCGCACTCGATGAACGCGAACTACAACGCGACCTGGGCCGACTGGGGCATCATGGCGGGCAGCTTCGGCTGGTTCTTCATGTGGTTCCTGCTGTTCGTGAAGAACTTCCCCGCGGTCTCGATTTCCGAGGTGAAGGAAGTGCTGCCGCCGCCGATGCGCGCGAAGGCGAGGGCCGGGGCATGATGCCCAAGGCCCTGACCAGCATCTTCCACCCGCCGGCCACGCCAGGCGTGTTGGCCGTGTTCGGTCATCTGGACGCGACGGTCGAAGCGATTGAGAAGCTGAAGGCCGGCGGCCACGGCGATGAGTTGACGGTCTATTCGCCGATTCCGCGCCACGAGCTCGAGTCGGCGATCGCGCAACCGGTGAGCCCGGTGCGCATGTGGACGCTGATCGGCGGGATGACCGGATGCGGGATCGGAGCATGGCTCACGCTGTATATGTCCTACGATTGGCCGGTCCAGGTGGGGGGCAAGCCGATCGGGTCGATTCTGCCCTACGTCATCATCATGTTCGAGATGACGGTGCTGTTCGGCGCGCTCACCACGATTCTTGGACTGCTGTTCAATGCCTTGCTCGCTTCGCGACACCAGGGGACCATCGCCTACGACCCGCGGTTCACGAACGACAAGTTCGGGGTGTTCGTGCGCTGCGGCGCCGATCAGGCGGGCGCAATGGAAAGCCTGTTGCGTGGCGCCGGAGCCGAGGAGGTGCGGCGTGCGTAAGCCCATGGTGGCGACCCTCGCCCTGCTCCTCCTGGCCGCGTGCGATCCCGATTACGTGGTGCACCACGTCGGCTGGTTCGCCACGATGCGCCACCAGCGCAGCATCAAGCCGTACGCCATGCCGCGCGGGTCCGTGCCGGGAACGGTTCCGGTGACCGGCGTCGAGTCCGATTCGCTGGGCCCGGTCGCCGCGGAAAAGCTCTCCAATCCGCGTACCCGGACGTCAGAGTCGCTGAACCGGGGCAAGTGGGAATACGAGACGTACTGCCTCGTGTGTCACGGACCCACCGGCCACGGCGACGGGCCAATTTCGGCTGCCGCGGGCGGCCCCTTCGTGGGCGTGCGCTCGCTCGTGAACGACACGATCGCGCGCCGCTCCGACGGCTACATCTACGGCGTGCTCGTCCACGCCCCGAGCATGGGACGAGGGCTGATGCCGATTTATGGGGACAAGGTGCATGGGACCGATCGCTGGGACCTGGTGAACTACGTGCGCGCGCTGCAGCTCGAGGCAGGGGCGCGGAGCCGCCCATGAGCACGGCCACCGCGGTGAATCGCGCCGAGCTCGCCCAGAAGGCACGGGCGTTCCCGGTGGCGTCGTTCCGGGTGATCGGGCTCGCGGCGACGGCGATCGGGCTCGTGCTGTTGCTGCTCAACCTGCGCTCGCACCCCGACCGCGTCTGGTCGGCCTATCACTTCAACTTGTTCGACTGGCTCGGCCTGGCGATGGGGTCGGTGGTCGTCGCCGCCTCGCAGAAGCTCGCCAAGGGGCACTGGTCGGGGGTGATCATCCGACTCGCGGAAGCGGCCGTGGCGTTTATGCCGGTCGCCGTCGTGCTGTTCCTGCTGTCGTTTTTCGGCAAGAGCTACATCTATCCCTGGGTGACGACGCCGCGCACCGATCTGGGATGGTGGCTCACCCCGGCGGGGTTCTACCTCCGGGACGGGCTCGCGCTGGCGGTGATGGCCTGGTTGTCGTGGCGCTTCGTGCGGGCCGACATGGCCCCCGACATTCGCGAGCTCTCGACCGGCAAGCCGGTGGAGACCGATCCCAACGAGAAAGGCCGCATCTCCCGCGAGGCAGGGTACACGGTGCTCGCTTTTGCGTTCGGACTGAGCCTCTTCGCGTTCGACGCTGTCATGTCGCTCGCGCACGGGTGGGTGAGCAACCTGTTCGGCGCGTTCTACTTCATGGGCAGCTTCCTCGCCGGTTGGATGTGGCTCGCGGTGTTGAGCATCCGGATGCGCTCGAGCATGGGCCTTGGCGACCTGTATTCGTCGAAGCAACAGCACGACCTCGGAAAGCTGTGCTTCGGGTTCACGGTGTTCTGGGCCTACCTCATGTTCGCCCAGTTCCTCGTGATCTGGTACGGCAATCTGCAGGACGAGACCTATTTCATCTTCTACCGGCTGTGGGGTGCGTGGCGGCCGGTCGGGATCGCGGTGTTCCTGATGGTGTTCCTGATCCCGTTCATCGGCATCCTGGGTGAGAAGCCGAAGCGGTCGCCGCCGTGGATGATGGCGATTGCGCTGATCAGTCTCGCGGGGATCTGGCTGGAGCGGTATTTCGAGGTCGTGCCGTCGATCTCACAAGGCGCTGCGCCTGCGATCGGGCTGCCCGAGATCGGGGCGACGTTGTTCTGCGGCGGTCTCTTCGCGCTTTCCTACAGCTGGTTCGCCGGTCGCTATCCGATGCTGTCTCCGCGGCTCGCGGCGGACACGCTGGAGCGCGAGCACGGGCACTAAGGGGTATTAGACGTCATGTCGCAAACGAGCATGCTTGGCTTCATTGCTGGAGTCGCCCTGGCTCTGGCGTGCGGCTCCCCATCGGGCGAGGGCAACGGCTGCGCCGGCACCGGCGCGCACACCGTGATCAGCGCGCAGGACAACCAGCAATTCGCGCCGAACCAGCTCTCGGTGACACATGGCGAATCGGTGTGCTGGCAAAATACCGGCACGATCGCGCACACCGTTACGGCGAACGGCGCAACGATCGTCGATTCGAGCTGGGTGCCGGATTCGGTCAA
>DASTHG010000335.1:0-5719 GCA_035718325.1 Gemmatimonadales bacterium
AAGACATTCGTGTCCCAGCACGTCGGCCATGATGTCGCGCCACCCCGCGAGGTGACAAAACGTCCCCTCGTGTTGTTCGGCGACGAATGTGTTCCAGTCCGACGATGCACCGTCGAACGAGACGACTTGGGGGGCCGCGCTGCGCGCAGGCCGCGTACGAGTGAGCATAGCCCGGTGACGGGCAAGGCCCGTGCCCCGTACATCGCGCCACGTCACGACACTCGACGCGCTCCTGCAACGTGAACCAAAACAGTGCGTTGTCGCAGTGGCACTCGTCATGCGAGCGACAGTCGACATGTCCATGCAGCTGCTCGACCACATTCGCCCGCTCGTTCCGTCGGCGCTCAAGCGCCCGGTGCGGCAGTTGCTCGATTCCTGGGAGACGTCGCGCCGTTCCCGGGCGCTGCACCGCGCCGTCGCCGCGCTCCGCCGCGAAGTGCAGTCCGGCGCAATCAGCCCGGCGCTGTGGCCCGAGCTGCGTGAGGCGTGGGGCAACACCGCGTTTTCCGCCGATGCCGACTATCTCGCCGAGATCGCCGCGCGCGCGCTGGCGCGACGCGGGCCCGTGCTCGAGTGCGGCAGCGGGCTCTCGACCCTCGTCCTCGGCGTGATCGCCGATGCCCGCCACGCCGGCGTGTGGAGTCTCGAGCAGGATGGCGAATGGCTGCGGTTCGTCTCGAAGATGCTGGCGCAATTCGGCGTGCGCCGCGTCGCGTTGTGGCACACCCCGCTCGTGCTGCACGGTGAGTACGCCTGGTTCGACCTCGCCGGACGCGACCTGCCGCGGGCGTTCCTGCACGTGTTCTGCGACGGACCCGCCGTCCTGCCGCACTGGCCCGCACCGATTCACCTCGGGTGGCGGCGCGGCGTCGTTCCCGAGCTCCTGCGGCTCGGGATCGGGTTCGATGAGATCGTGCTCGACGACGGCGACGATCCCCGCTGTGAGGCCCTGTGTCGCTGCTGGAACGGGCTCGGTGTCGCCACGCGCGTGATCAACACCGGTTCTGGTCCGTTCGTGGTCGGCCGGCACGAGTCAGGCAGCGCGACCTAGGCGGAACCGCAACGAGCGCTGCGGTCGGGCAACGCTTCGGCAGCGAAACACACGGCACGGGCTTCGCGGAAAAGGCTGACATCCTTCTCCCGGGCCCGGCGACTCAGATGCCGATCGCGATTCTCGCGGACATCCATGCCAACCTGCCAGCACTCGAAGCCGTGCTCGCCGACGTGTCGTTCACCGCGAGCAAAGCCGTGCACTGTGGCGACATCGTCGGCTACAACAGCTTTCCAGGCGAGACCATCGCGCGCTTGCGATCGTCGCATATCGACGGCGTGCACGGCAATCACGACCTCATGGCTCTCGGGCTCCTCGATACCGCCGGCTGCGGCCCCCGCGGCCGGCAGGCCATCGCGTGGACGAGGGAGGAGCACTCGGAGCAGGACTGCCACTTTCTCGCGGCCCAGCCGGGGACCCGTTGGCTCGATGATCACGCGTTGCTCATCCACTCGAGCTTCGGCGATCCGGTCGTCCGCTTGCAGACCGATGACCAGTTCCGCGACGAAGCCGCCCGCCTGCGCCGGCTCGCGCCCGGCGTCCAGGTCTGTTTCACCGCGCACACCCATCGTCAGCTCGTGGTGGAGGTCACCGCCCGGGGCGCCGTGCACACGCATGACGCGATCGACCGCCCGCTGACGGGCGACAGTATCTGGTTCGTGAACCCGGGGAGCGTGGGCGAGCCGCGCACCGGCGATCAACGCGCCGCCTACGCGGTGTTCGACCCTGCGAACCGGCGCGTGCGCTTCCGTCAGGTGGCCTACGACCGTGGTCCGGTGCGCCTGGCGCGCGCCGCGCTCCACGGCGCGGACGATCCGTGGGGCACGGTGCTCGTGACAGGGGCGGACCAGCACCAGGGACTCGCGGTGATCCGCGGCCTGGGCGAAGCCGGCATTCCCGTAGTGGCCTGCGGCGCGTCGCGCTGGAGCCTCGGCTTTCACTCCCGCTACGCCACACAGCACGCCCGCTATACCCCCGCCCTGCACGACCCCGCGCAGTTCACCGCGGACATCGTGCGCCTCGTCCAGCGCCACCGCCCGGAGCTCCTGATTCCGACCGTCGAGTCGACGCTCGTGCTGCTGAACGATGTCCGCGAGGAGCTGGAGCGATACACCACCCTCGCCGCACCCCCGCCGGCGATCCTCGACTACGCGCTCGACAAGCTGCAGACCCTGCGTCTGGCGCACCGCATGGGGGTGCCCGCCCCGCGCACCATCCACGGCGGAAGCGCCGCCGAAATCCTCGACCGCGCTCCGGAGCTCAGCTTCCCCGTCGCCATCAAGCCGCGCGGTCCGGCGCTGCATGCGACGACACAACATCGCGTCGGCTTCAAAGTGCGCTACGCGCGGAATTCTCAGGAGCTCGAGCGGCTGCTGCGGACGATCGGTGGAGACGCCCCGGCGGTCCTGGTGCAGGAGCTGGCACCCGGCGTGGGTCGCTGCGTCAGCGCCGTGTGCAAGAACGGCGAGCCGCTCGCCACGTTCGTCTATTCCCGCGACCGCGAGTTGCCACACTCGGGCGGCATCAGCGTCATGCGCAAGAGCATCGAGCCCGATCCGCGCCTCGTGAGCTACGCGACGACGTTGCTGCGCGCGATTCGCTGGCAGGGTGTCGCGATGGTCGAGTTCAAGTACGACGCGGCAACCGACCGGTACACGTTGATGGAGATCAACGGACGGTTCCAGGCGTCGGCGGCGCTCAGCCTCGACGCCGGCTTGAACTACCCACATCTCGTGGCCAGCCTGTTTACCGGACGAGAACTGCCGCTGCTGGGAACGTATCGCGTGGGGGTGACGGAGCGCTGGCTGCGGGGAGACCTGCTTGCACTGACTCAAGCGCTCGTCGACCGCTCCGACCGGACGACGCCACGGCGCCGGCTGATTGTCGACTTCTGCCGGGACTTCCGCCCCGGCGTGCGCTACGACGAATTCAGGCTGGCCGACTGGAAGCCGGGGGTGATCGAAGCGATCTCACTCGCGCTGCTGCCGCTCGTACGGCTGGGCCAATGGATCGCGCGCTCGGTCGCCGCCGCCCCGGCGGGAAGTCGGCGCAACAACGCGGCTAGCACCGCGACGCAGCGGGCGATCCGGGCGTAGCTGCCCTCGTACGCCGCCGGCGCCCGTCCCCAGGGGTCCGGGATCGCCCGCGACGCCGCCGGCCGCAGATCGAGATCCCCCAATAGGAGCACGTCCCTCATCGGGCGGCCGAACCGCGCTGCCACCACCCAGCGCTGCACCGGCTCCATCACGACGATCAGGTCGGCTCCGCGCAGCAGCTCCGGGGAGATTCGGCGCGAGCGGTGGGACGCGAGGTCGATGTTCCAGTAGCTCGCAGCCTCCTGTGCTTCGGGTGGCGACGCGCGCCCCGACGCGAGGAAACCCGCCGACCGGACCTGTACCTCGACTCGGCTGCGCAGCAACTGCCGCTGCAACAGCTCCGCGGCGAACGGACTGCGGCAGATATTGCCGTGGCACAGAAAGAGGATTTGGCTCGGCCGTAAACCCTCCTGGAGGTTGCGAATCGCGGCCCGCCGCCTGGTGCGGTGCAGCAGGCGATCAGGGAGGTGTCGCAGCCAGCTGAGCGTCACGTGCGGCCCCATGTCAGCTGTGCGAGGCGCGACCCAACACGTCGCGCAGATCGTCGAGACTGAACGGTTTGCGCAGCACCGGCCGACCGGAGCGCTCCAGCTGGTCGCGCGTCTGCGTGGAGATCGAGTCGCCGGTCGTGAACACGACGTGGCGCTCGCGACCGCCGCCCTCCTCCATGAGTACCGAGAACAGCTCGAACCCGGTATGCGCATCATCGAGGTGGACGTCGAGTAGCAGCGCATCGAACCGCGCATCCCCCGACTGCAGCCGCTCCACCGCTTCATCGAACCCCGCGGCTTCGGCTACGGCGTGCCCGAGCCGCTCCGCCATCAGCACCATGCCGCGGCGTACCGCCGGGTCATCGTCCACCACCAGCACACGCAGCGCGCCGCTCGGCGAGTCCGTGATTACCTCCTGGTTGGGCGGTGTGAGCCCCTGCCCTGCTGGCAGCTCGATCGCGAGTCGGGCGCCGCCTTGCTCGACGTTTTGCAGCCACATCCGGCCGCCCATGCCCTTGACGAGACCGAGGCTGATCGCGAGACCGAGTCCCGTCCCCGCCTCCTTCGTCGTGAAGAACGGCTCGAACGCCCGCTCCAGCACCTCGACCGGAACCCCCGGACCCGTATCATCGACGGTGAGCAGCACGTGGTGATCGGTGGGACTGGCATGAATCACAATGCGCCCCGGGCGCCCCGTCCCCGTGATCGCTTGCAGCGCATTGATCACCGCGTTGAGCAGGACTTGCTGCAGCTCCTGCGGATCGCCGGTAATCGGCGGCACTTCTGCCGGGATGCGCACCTCCACGCGTACGCGGGCCTTCTTCAACGCGCTGCGTTGCAGCGTCAGGACGCGCTCCACGATGTCCACGAGGTCCACGGGCTGCGGACGGCGCGGTCGCTGGCGCGCGAAATCGAGCAGCGTCTGGACGATGCGACCGGCGCGCATTGCCTCGGAGTGAATGATCTGCGCGCTGTCTTTGAGCGACGGCTCTGTCGTCCCCCCGGCGAGCAGTTCGCTGAACGCGGCGATCGCGGCGAGGGGGTTGTTCAGTTCGTGGGCCACGCCTGAGACGATCGCACCGAGCTGGGAAAGTCGGTCGGACCGGAGCAGCTTGCGCTGCAGCAGCACTTCGCGCGAGACCTCGACTGCGACCAGGATGGCCTGGTTGGTGGCGTGCATCGGATCGGCGGGCGCCACCATGGCGCGGATTTCGCGCGGCGGCTCGACGCTCAGCTCGAACGTCAACTCGGCCTTGCGGTGCGCCGCGATCGCCTGGTGGATCGTCTGCTGCAACAGCGGACGCTGTCCGGCCGGCAGCCAGGCATCGAGCGCGGCCCCGCGCAGCGCGGCCGGAGTGGTGAGGGCGAACAGCTCGGACGCGGCGGCGTTGGCCTCCACGATTCGCCCATCCACGTCGAGGACCAGCGCGACGGTGGGCAAGGAACGGAACAGCAGCTCGTAGTTGCGGCGCTCCCCTTCCGCCGTCTGCAACAGCCGGTTGCCACCCCCCAGCTCGCCGAGCACGTCGGCATGCAGCTCACGCAGCATCAGGACCACCTGCCCGCCGGGACCGGGGCTCACCCGGATCACGAGCGTGGTTTCCGACCGCTCGCCGCTGCGTAGCGGCACGACCACCGCGCGCGCTTCTCCGCCGGCGAGCACCGCCGCAATCGCGCTTTCCAGCTCGCGCCGCGGCGTGGCCGGCAGGGCCGCACGAAACGGTTGTCCCACGATCTGGTCGCGCGGGCGGTCGATCAGGTACGCGGCCGGCTCGGACCATTCGGTGATGATCCCGTCCCGGTCGATGACGGCGACACCCACGTCGAGACTATCGAGAATGTTCATTAGAAACTGAGCCACCACTCTCCGTCGAGGCGTGACAGGAACACATCGCCGCGCTCGATCGCCCGCAGCACGTCGAAGCGCGAGGACCAGAACAACACACACGGGGCGTCGCCCCGCAGCCCACAGCGCCCCGCGGCGAGGGCGGGAAGCCAGTCGAGGGAGAGGCGGCCATTCAACGTGTGCGCACCGAGGCGCCACGCGTGATGCGAGAGATGCGCCAGCAGCAGTTCACGAT
>DASTHG010000336.1:0-4806 GCA_035718325.1 Gemmatimonadales bacterium
CGGTCACTGCGCAACCCGCTCCCCCCGCGGTCTCGTTTCTCGACGGCATCCAACAGTGGAAAGTGATCGGCTACGACGGCGTGCAGCCGATCGCGCTCGCCTATGTCGCCGCGGCGGTGCGGCGCCGCGGCTCCGATCGGCGCCTGGGGACGGCGGCCTGGGCAGCCCGCACGCTCGTCATCGCTCCGACACAAGTGCTGAATGAGGAGCGCAGGGGCGCCCTGGAAGCGGCAGGGCTCGAAGCGGTGCAGGTCGATGAGGATACGGCGACGCAACCCGCCCAGCTGCTCGAGGCACTGCGCCGGGAGGTGCATCGCGCCCGCGCCGGACTGGAGCGGAAGCTGGGCGAGCAGGCGGTCGCCGCACTCGACGCGGAGGCCTGGCTGGTCGTCGACGGTCAGCTCGCCGTCTCGGCGGCGCTGGCGAAGCATCCGCGGGCCGTCGGGGTCATCAAGAGCCACGGCGCGCAGTTCCTCTCGGGACGTCACCTGGAGCGCGCCCTGACGGTTCCGGCCGAGCATCGCACCAGTGTGTTCCGGGTCCGCGGGGGGCACGGGCGTACCGAAGTCGACTCCTGGTATCTGCGACTGTGGCCGTGGGAGGGGCGGGACCTGCACTACGGTCTGATCCGGGTCGAGGCGGCGCGGAATCCGGATCCCGGAGTCCGGGCCCCGGAGGTTTCGGGCTGGTTGCTCGCCGAGCGTGCCCCGCTCGCGGCCCCTGATGCGCGCTTCGACCGGTTACTTTACCCCATACACGATGTAGAGGCGTATTTGCGGAGCCGGGCTCCGCACGATCTCCTGGCGCCGCTCGCCTCCCGTCTCCCACAGACCGGGACGTGATTCGCAAAAGCGACGAAACTCCGATAGGTCGCGTGGTCGCGACCGAGCTGAAGCCGGCCACGCCGCACCAGTTCCACTTCTGGACGGCGACGGATACGAGCATCGGCATCGGAGCGATCGTGAAGGTCGAGGCTTCCGGGCGCACCGTCTATGGCGTCGTGACGGACGGGTTCGCCTATTCGGATCTCGCAACGCCACTGCACGACGTGATCGGCGCGGAGGGGGATCCGGCGCAGGCCGCCGAGCGTCCCACCACGCGACCCGAGATCCGGCTCTGGACCGCCGCCGTGTTGCGCCAGATCCCCGAGGAGCCGCTGCAGCCGGTGCCGCTCGGAGCGGTGCACGTCTCGGGCGACGCCGACGTGGCTGCGGCGCTGCGCATGGACGGCTACCTCAATATCGCGCAGCCGACCGCGATCCCCGTCGGCCTGTACGAATCGGGCGGACTCGAAGCCCCCGTCTATCTCGACGCCGATTTCCTGCTCGGGCCTGAGGCCGCGCACCTGAACATCTCCGGGGTGTCGGGACTCGCGACCAAGACAAGCGCGGTTGAGTTTCTGTTGACCTCGATCTTCCAGCATTATCCGGCGCATCGCGGCAGCGTGGCGGCGGTGTGCTTCAACGTCAAAGGTCCCGATCTGCTGTTTTTCGATCAGGCGGGCACGCTCGACGACGCCGACCGGCGGCGCTACGCCCGTCTCGGGATCGAGCCCGGTCCGTTCGAGCGTGTGCACTACTTCGCGCCGTTCAAGGCCGACGGCGTGAACTTGAACACGCTGCGCACTCACGCCGAGTTGGCCCGCACGGTCGAGCCGTTGGTCTGGGGGCTGACCGAAGTGCTCGACTTTGCCGAAGTGCTGCTCAACCGCGACGACATCGACGCCAAAGCCGATGCGTTCATCGACTTCATCTCCGACCGCGTGGTGCGACGCCAATTCGACGACGGATTCGGCGGCGAGCACCGGGTGGAGACGTTCGCCGATCTCGAGCGGTTGTTCCGCAGCATCTTCGACGGCCTCGAGATGGCGGGCCGCGGCGACATCTGGCGCACCCACCACATCGCCACGATCCGCAAGGTGCGCAACCGCCTCGGCAACGTCTCTACGCGCTGCAAGGGGCTCGTGACCGACGATGGGCCGGCGAGCGACCTGCCCTGGGGGGCGTTCGAGGACCGCGGGGTGTACGTGCTCGACATCGCCAACGTCGATCCGCTGGGGCAGGATCTCGTCTTCGCGCGCGTCGTGTCGAAGCTGCGCGAGCACCTCGAGCGCCGCGATCTCGGTGTCGACGCCGTCGTGGTGTTCGTGGACGAGCTGAACAAGTACGCCCCCGCCGACGGCGCCGACACGTACGTCAAGAAGATGCTGCTCGATATCTCGGAGCGCGGCCGCTACCTCGGCCTGGTGCTGTTCGGGGCGGAGCAGTTCCGCTCTCAGGTACACCGCCGTGTCGTGGGCAACGCCGGCACGCAGGTGTTCGGCCGCATGGACTCGGACGAGCTGGCCACGCCGGGGTATCAGGTGCTGTCGCCGGCGACCAAGATCAAGCTCGCCACGCTTCCGGTCGGCGAGCTGATGGTGCGCCACCCGCACTTCACGCAGCCGATCTTCGTGCGGTTTCCGCGCCCTGCCGTGCTGCGCGGGCGGGATGGCGTGGAGCGATTCCCGCCGGCCGCCGATCTGCCGTTCGCCGATGCGGTGGGGTTGCAGCTGGTGCGGCTCGACCCTCGGGTGCGGACGAATCAGGTGAAGGACCTGATCGCAGGCCACGACGAAATAGACGTGCGCCGAGCCCTGGCAGCGGTGCGGCGCGAGCGGCCTGCAGACGTGCTGGCGACGTTTCGCAAACGTCTGGGTGTGCGCGTCGGGTCGGAGCCGGCCCGGGAGCGCTCGCCCGTACAGCCCCTCGGCCCCATCGCCGAGGAACCCTATTGATCGATCGAGGAATCGAATGCATCGCATAGCATTGCTGGCGTGCGCGGTGGTGATGGTGGGATGCAAGGGTGTCGACCGCCCCCCTACGCCGATCACCACCAAGGTCACCCTGCGCTACCACCCGCCCGCGGGCGCCGTGTACCGCTATCAGATGGACCAGACGTCGAGCTTCGGCCCGGACTCCGGCGCCGACACGGGCGGCGTGAACACGATGCGGATCGCGTTCACGCAGACGATCGGCACCCCGGATGCCGACGGCGTACCGGTCACGTTCACGTTCGACTCGACGAAGCTCGAAAGCCCGATGCTCAATCCGGCGGCCGCTGATCAGGCCACTGAGCGGCTCAAGAGCGTTCACCTGACGACGGTCTATGACGACCATTTGCGGCCCGTGCACAACGACGTGTCCTCGCTTTCGGGATTACCACCGCTGGTGCGCGACCAGATGCAGGTCGGGTTTCGTGCCGCCGCGCTCGCGCTTCCCGATCAACCGGTGGGACCGGGCGACAGCTGGACCAACGCGACGGAGCTGCCGGTGAGCGCCATCGGGGGCACGCCATTCACCGTGCACTCCAAGGTGACCGTGCGGGAAATCAGCGTCAGCCGGGGTGACACCACGGTGCGTCTGGCAATCGAGACGGCGCTGCCGGCCGAGCCGATGCAGTTCGCGCTCGGCGGACAGCAATTCACGGTGGCGTTGAAAGGAGCGATCACCGGGGAGCAGGTGCTGTCGCTCACGCGCGGTGCCATCGTGAGCGCTGCGCTTGGCGGGACGATGCACGTCGCCGTCAGCGGAGGATTCTTCGGCGCCCCGGGGATGAAGGTGCGGGTCCAACAGCAGGGAACGCTCAAATTGGTGTCGTGAAGCTCGCCCACCTCGCCGATCTCCACCTCGGCTACCGCCAGTTCGACCGCCAGAACGCGCGCGGAGCGAATCAGCGCGAGGCGGACGTGGCGGAAGCCTTTCGCCGCGCGGTGGACGATCTGCTGGAGCAGCGTCCCGATCTGATTCTGTTCGCCGGAGACATCTTCCACTCGGTCCGGCCGACCAACCCGGCGATTCTGTTTCTGTTTCAGCAGCTGCAGCGGTTGCGCGTCGCCTTGCCCGACACCCCGGTGGTCCTCGTCGCCGGCGACCACGACACGCCGCGCACCAGCGAGACCGGCAGCATCCTGAAGCTGTACGAGGCGGTCGGCGCCGAGGTGGTCATCGATGCCCCGCGCCGCCTGGTCTATCCCAAGCTGGACTGCGCCGTGCTGGCAGTGCCCCACCAGGCGCTCGTCAGTCCCGAACGGCCCGCGCTGCGACCCGAGCGCGGTGGTCCGACGTTCAACGTCCTCGTGACGCATGGGCAGTATCCGGCGCTCGGCGAAGCGCGCGGCACGATGGACTATGGAGGGGCGCCGCTGTCGCTCGAGGATCTGAGTCCGGCGACGTGGGACTACGTCGCCCTCGGTCATTATCACGTGGCGCAGGAGCTGGCGGCCAACGTGTGGTACTCCGGCAGCCTCGAGTACCTCCCGCCTAATCCATGGGGCCAGCTGCAGGATCAGGCCGAGCGCGGTCTCAAGGCAAAATGCTACCTGCAGGTCAGTCTCCCGAAGCTGCGGGTGGCGCCGCGCTACATCACGCCGGTGCGCCAGCACCTCGAGCTGGAGCCGATCCAGGGTGCAGGGCTGGCGGCGAAGCAGCTCGATGCGAAGATCGCGGCGGCGGTCGCGCAGGCGAAGCCGGCGATCGACGGCAACGTCGTCCGGCTGCTGGTGTGGGACGTGGCCCGCGCCACGGCCCACGATCTCGATCATCCCGCGATCCGGAGCTACAAGGCCCGGGCGCTGCACTTCCAGCTGGACCTGCGGCGCCCGCAGTCTCACTACCAGACGGGCATCGGCGCTCCCTCGCGGCGTCAGACGCTGCCGGAGACGCTGCGCGATTTCCTGTCGCGCCGGCTGCTCGACGCCGACATTCCGCGCGACGACTTCGTGCGCACCGGCGTCGAATACCTCGAGCAGACCGTGCCCGATGGAGA
>DASTHG010000337.1:0-9763 GCA_035718325.1 Gemmatimonadales bacterium
GGGGCGACGCGGCGCGCGGCAGCGTTCCAATACAGGAGAAACGCGATCCAGATCGCCGCGGAGAGCAGCATGCGCAGCGACGGCCGGCTGCGCACCACGAGAACGACGATGAGGACCTGGACCGCGGCGAGGATGACGATCGCCCACGGCCCCATGATGGTCAGCCCGCCGAGACGCACTCCGATGCGGCGGGTCCACGGCGCCTGCTCCATGAAGTCGTCAAGTTAATGCGGCTGGTCACCAGGATTCGTCAGCGGTTGGTCCGTACATCGCCGGCAGCGGCACATCGTTGAGGCGCAGGTAGACGCTGAGCTGCCCGCGGTGATGCACCATGTGGTTGATGTGCTGGCGCACGACCACGCCCCGCGGAGCGGTGAAGAGCGCTCGATCTCCGTGCTTCAGCGACCAGGGGAGCGCGAAGTCGGAGTCTTTCGCGTCTTTGAGCGCGTCGCGGGCCTCGACGATGTGCCGGTCGAACCGATCGAGCAGCGCGTCCGTCGCCTCGAGGCTGTATCCCGGTGCCTTCGCAAGATCGAGCTCGGGGAACCGCAGCATCGTCGTCATCCATCCCGGCATCGTGGCGACGAGCTGGGCCAGGTGGCCCATCGCGAACGACTTGGGGTGCGGCTTCCACGATCCTTTGTCGCTCGGCACCCGCTCGAGCAGCTTGCGGGTCGTGGCCATTTCCTGATCGAATTCCGGCAGCAGCGCCTGGGAGATACTCATCGGAAACCCTCGTTGGGTCGGGGGCCTCCTTGTATACCCGCCACTCCGCGGGTGGTCCTACCGCACCCCGAGGGGTCCCGCAAGGGCTCGATAGCGGGTGAGACGTTTCCGCAGGCTGTCGGGCTCGACGAATTCACGCACAACGTCGGGGCGATGTCCGGGGATGATGATGAAGTATCCGCCCAGTATGTCACTCGGCAGGGAGTAGATCGCGTGGTAGCGCGAATCCACGACGCGCAGATCTCCGATCAACACCGGCAGCATCGTGAACCCCAGACTCTCGGCGACCATACGAGCCGGCGCGAGCAACGCAGCGGTTGTGGATGTGAGCGAATCCTTGATCAGCGCCAGGACCATCGGCTCGCGGACTTGCACGGCCGGTGGGGCGAGGATGATGCGCGTCGAATCGACGTGCAGGGGTTGCTGCGCGAGAGAAGTCGCTGGGGCGAGCAGGACGAAGGCGAAAAGGACCGTTCCGGCGTGCGGTCGCATGGCTCCTCCAATCATGGGTATCCCCATGAATGACGACAAGGAGATCCTGTCCTACACACCTTCTGAATCGTGCCGGTCAGCCGAAAGGGTGTCCGATCACGACCGGCCTTGTTGAAGCAGTCGATCCATGGCTTCCATGAATACAGCTAGAGGCCGTGGATGAAACAACCGGGCTGCTATATCCAGGTATCCGTGTTGGGAAGGGTGCCGCGCAACTTCCGGCGCCAGCAATGGCGATCGCTGTCGATCAGCCCTTCGGCTCGTGGTACGTCGACAAACTCGGACGCCAGCGTCTCCGATCGACGCCACCCCGATGGTCCCCCCGAGGGCGAAGTTGGGAGCTGGCAATACAGCACATGGTCGAACTCAGCGACTCTGTGCACGCGTCCATCGTGCAGGTGGACGGTGGGAAAGAACAGACGCTCCGGTTCTCGCCGGGGGAACTCGAACGCCATGGGGTGCACGTCCGATTCGTTCGTGGCCGGTTTCAGCTTGAAGACCGCGAAACCGTAATCGCGATACTTCGGAATCTCGCCTACGGCGTTGGGCGGAATGCGGAACCGCTCGTCGAGGCGATCGAAGTCCTCCAGGGTAGGCACAAACGAAGCCTCGAAGCTGCCGACGTCGTGGACGACGAGGGTGGCGGGGGTGGTATCGACCGACAGGGAGGCGGCGCGGGTCAGCATCGGCTCAATCGCGAAACCCGAGCGCAGATCGTCGAAGAATTCCGGGTAGCCTTGCAGATCGATGAACCGGACCGCGTCTTCCGGGCCGTCGGGGGGGACTGGCAGCGGCAACACCATCGCAAGCTCCCTGGCTGACTGATACGTCATGCTATAAGCGAGCAGCTGCTTGCCGTTGCTGCGGCGCGCGAAGATCTGCGTGTTGGAGACCTGCTCGACCGCCTGCGAGAAAATGCACATGGTACGTGCCCTCCCTTACGCTCGTGCTGACAGCCACGCGGCACCGGCGAGGCAGAGCGTGACCAGCACCGAGAAGACGATCGGCGCCGCGAAGAAGTAGCGTATGGTGACGATCGTTGCCGCGAGGAAGCTCAGTGCAAACCCCCACGTCATGACGGGCATCGTCGCGAGCGTCGCTTGCGGCAGGGCGCCAAGCTGCCAGGCAAGCAGCGCGCAGAAGAGCATCAGCACGGTACAGAAATACCCGAAGCCGAGGATGAACCCCCAGTAGGTTCGATCCGGTCTGCCCTGCACGGTGAACCGTGTCGCCCGGAGTCCCTTTACCAGGGCGTCGACGCCCCAGCGGGGATCGACATGTTGAAAGCCGATGGTGTGGCCGGCCGCATAGAGCACCAGTAGCACCGCGGCGATGCGATAGAGCAGCGACGGCGTCATGGACGATGCCCAGCCTCATTCGATGAGTGATTTCTTGAAACAGCGTACCTGGACGATCTCAGTGAATCCGAGAGCGCGATGCGCCGCGGCGCTGATCTCATTGTCGACCAGTGTGTCGGACGCGAACTCGCTGCAGCCTTCTTCCCGTGCCCACCGCTCAGCGGCCTGGATCAGAGCGCGCCCGACGCCCTGTTGCCGGGCTTCGGGTACGACATACCAGCCCTCGAGATAGGCGATCTGGTCGGTGTCGCAGCCTTCGGCGTAATTGCGAATGTTGAGCTCCACGAAGCCGGCGGGCTTTCCTGCATCATCGAACGCCAGCAGTACCTGGAGCGGTTCGCGCATCCGGCCCGCGAAGTAGCTCGCGATCTCGAACGCGTGGTCGCTCGCGCCTTCGGGCCACAGCGCCTGGCGCATCTTGAGCCACGGGGCGGAGTCTTCGGGTGTCGCGGGGCGGACCTGCACGGTCAATAGCGCTCACTCTCGCGCATGATATACCGCACAAACTCTAACGTCTGGTCGTAATCTGCGCCGTCGGGCGGCTGGCGCACGGCGACGGCCGGGTGGGGGCGACAGGCCCACGCGCGGTCGATAATGCCGGCCCACGCCGGATCGAGGTGTCCCTTCGCCCACGCCGCGCCGGCGCGCTTCGAGCCGGGACGCCCCGCGATCAGGTCGTGTAGCATGCGGCAGTAGCTCAGGACGATGTAGCCCTGGTAGAAGCGGTTGCGGTACGTGTCGGGCTGATCGAGGATCTGGCGTCCCCACTCGCGGATGGTTCCACCGATCTCGTTCCGCAACGCGTCGACGGGTATCGGATCGACGAGCGTCGCCGGACTCGGGCCAACCAGAATTATCCCGTGTTCTCGCAAGACCGATCGCACGACAAGGGTGTTGCAGTGATCGGACCGGACGAGCGTTCGGCTGCCGTGGTCCAGGTACCAGAGCGGCGTGCCGGCCCGGCGATAGTCGTGCAGCGTTGTGGTGGGAAAGTAGGACCCTTCCAGGTGCTGCGCCCATTCCGGGCCGAGGTCGAAGATCCGCTCGTGCATCGCCCGCAGCGCGGCAACCTGGTCGCTCGAAAGCTCTTTGTAGGTCGCGATCACGAAGTCGACATCGCTATGCTCGTCGAAATCGCCCACAGCGAAAGAGCCCTGGAGGTAGGCACCGACGAGCTCGTTATGCAGGGCCCCCTGTACGGATTTCACCAGCTCGAAAAGGACCGCATTGAGCTCGGGGTAGGGAGTCGACTTCACTCCACGAATGTAAGGAAGCCGATGCGCTCGCCACGGATCATCCAGTCAGATGGCCAGCACCGTGTAGGACTCCTGGCGACACCCGATGTCCCTGATTCCCGACACGGGAATTCCCTCCGGACCGGCTGCGGGGCCCGACCGGCGTTGGTAACCTGCCTCCTGCAAGGGGTCACCACGCGGATCACCGGAGGAGAGATTCGATGCGCCGTACCGGTCTTGAGGCGACCGTCATCCTGCTGTTGCCATTCGCGCTCGGCTGCATGGCCGACAGCACGATTCCAGAGCTGCCGGCGCAGGCCGGTCTCTGGACCGCCAGTGCCGCCCCCTCCGCCATCCTGCGACTCGATCCGCGGCAGCTCGCCGACACCGGGGGACGCGATCCGGCCACGATCGTCACCACCGCGAGCGCGCGGCTCGAGCGGTTGCTCGCTGTGGCGTTCGACGACCAGGGAACACTCTGGGTGGCGAGCCAGAGCGATTCGACGATTCTGAGCTTCCCGTCGGGAGCACTGGCGGGCGGCGGGTCGCAAACGGCCGCGCGGGTGATTACGCCGGTTCGTGGCTCGCTGTCGGGCCCTACCGGCTTGGCCTTCGACGCGCGTGGCCGGTTGTGGGTGGTGGACAACGGTACGGGCACGTTGAATCGCTACGATGCGGCGCAGCTCGCGGCAGGCGGCGCTCAGGAGCCGGCGGTAACGATCCGGATGCCGGGCAGCCCATCGGCAATCGCGTTCGACGCCGCGGGAGCGCTCTGGGTCGCGGACCACCAATTCAACCTCATCGTGAAGTTTCCGGCCGAGTCGCTCGCGACGTCCGGCTCGAAGCCACCCGTGTTCTACCTGCAGGATTCGGCGCACACGCTCATGAATCCGGCGGGGATCGCGTTCGATGCGGCGGGGAACTTGTGGGTCGCGAATCTGAGTGCCCGGACGATCGTGTCATTTACGCCCACACAGCTGGCGGTGGGCGGAGCCCAGTTGCCGCACGTCGTACTCAGCTCGAACGCCGGGTCGCTCCACAATCCGCTGGGAGTGGCATTCGATGCTGTGGGGAACCTCTGGGTCGTCAACGCGGATGGTGGGGTGACTGGATTTGCGAGGGCTAGCCTCGACGCGAGCGGCACGCCGGCGCCGATCACTCAGGTACAGATCAGCGGGCACTCGTTGTTCTGGAGTCTGGCGTTCTGGCCGAAGCCTGCCGGACTGCCGCTGAACTGATATGGCTCTACTCTTTTCCGACGCCGGGTCCGAGCGGCGTCCCGATCTCCCGGCGCTGAGTGGCCGGATCGACGAGCGGGCCGAGGAGCCGGCCGTACTGCTCGTGAACTGGCCTAATTTCGTGGGCCCCTGCCGCTACTGCTCTGGCAAACACCGCGTGCGGGTCGACGACGACGATCGTTAACCTTGCGGCGTTGCCGTGTACGGTCTCCGAGTCGAAGTTTCTTGGGCTGAGGCCATGCACCGGAAATCCGGAAGTTGCCATGTGCCGTGCGCGTGAGGCCCGTGGGAAAGTCCTGCGCTAAATCATTGCTCGCCATAGGGAAAACGATCGCACTCTTGCAGGGTTTGCCGTTGCTGGTTAGATGCGCTAAGTTCTTTCCCGATGCCAACATACGAGTACAAGTGCCCCAAAGGGCATGTCTTCGAGAAGTTCTACCCGACGATCTCCAACAAGCGGAAGGTCGCCTGTCCGACGTGTGGCAAGATGGCAGAACGTCAGATGTCGGCCGGCGGCGGCCTCGTGTTCAAAGGCTCCGGATTCTACGAAACCGACTACAAACGGGCCGGTGAGAAGAAGGAATCGGAGCCGAAACCAGAGACCAAGTCAGAAACGAAGTCGGAAGGGAAGTCCGACACGAAACCGGAGTCGAAGTCCGAATCGAAGAGTAAGAAGGACTCCCCCAAAAAGTGACGGCGCACGACACGCTCCGCGCCGCGCTCGCGAAGGCCGCGGCATCACTGGGCGCGCCCACGACCGACATTCTCCTCGAACGCCCCAAGGATCCCACCCATGGCGACGTCGCGACGAATCTCGCGCTGACGCTCGCCAAGACGGTCAAGGCCAAGCCGCGGGACGTCGCGGCAAAACTCGTCGCCGCACTCGAATTGCCCGCCGGCGTCGTAAAGAAGACGGAAATCGCCGGGCCAGGGTTCATCAATTTCTTCTTGGCCGAGACGCAGCTCGCCGACGTGCTGGGGATCGTGCTCGCGCAAGGCCCGAGGTATGGAAAAACCGAGGACGGCAAACGTCAATCGGTGAATGTCGAGTTCGTTTCAGCGAACCCGACCGGCCCCCTCCACGTCGGCCACGGCCGCCAGGCCGCGATCGGCGACGCCATCGCGACGCTGCTCGAGTGGACCGATTGGAATGTGACGCGCGAGTTCTATTACAACGACGCCGGCACCCAGATCGCCAATCTCACCAAGAGTGTGCAGGCACGGATCACGGGCAGCGCGATTCCCGAAGGCGGCTACCACGGCGAGTACATCAAGGAGATCGCCGATCGGTACGTGGTGACCCACCGCAACGATCCGAGCGGCGAGGATCTGGACACGATCCGCCGCTTCGCCGTGGCCGAGCTCCGCAAGGAGCAGGACGCCGACCTGCAGGCGTTCGGCGTGAAGTTCGACGTCTACTTCCTCGAGTCGTCGCTCTATAGCGACGGCCGGGTCGAGCAAACCGTGAAGCGTCTCGTCGCCGCGGGGCACACGTTCGAAGAGGAGGGTGCCCTCTGGCTGCGCACCACCGAGTACGGCGACGACAAAGACCGCGTGATGAAAAAGAGCGCGGCCAAGGGCGGCGACTACACCTACTTCGTCCCCGACGTGGCCTACCACGCTGACAAATGGGAGCGCGGCTTCCATCGCGCCATCGACGTGCAGGGTGCCGATCACCATTCGACCGTGACGCGCGTGCGCATCGGACTCCAGGCACTCGACATGGGGATCACCAAGGGCTACCCGGAGTACGTGTTGCACCAGATGGTGACGGTGATGAAGGGCGGGGAAGAGATGAAGATCTCCAAGCGCGCGGGCAGCTACCTCACCGTGCGTGAGCTGATCGACGAAGTCGGCCGCGACGCGGTGCGGTTTTTCTTTCTCATGCGCCGCGCCGATTCGCATCTCGTGTTCGACGTCGATCTCGCAAAGAAGCAGACGGAGGAGAACCCCGTCTTCTACGTGCAGATGGCGCACGCCCGCATGAGCGGCATCTTTCGCGTCGCGGCGCGCGACGTGGCGAGCGCGACTCCCGAAGGCGTCGATCTCTCGGTGCTCACCGAAGATCAGGAGCGCGATCTCCTCAAGGCGATCGCCGAGTTTCCCGCGGTTGTGGCTGGAGCCGCGGCCGCACTCGAGCCGCACCGCATCACGGGCTACCTCGAAGAGTTCGCACGCCTGGCGCACAAGTGGTATCACAATTTCCGCGTGATCGACCAACCCGAAGAAGCCGCGCGCCTCGTGCTCGTCCGCGCCGTACGGCAGGTGCTCGCCAACGGCCTCTCCCTCATCGGCATTTCGGCCCCGGACCGGATGTAAACCATGAGTGTCCTCGTCGTCGGATCGATCGCGCTCGACTCGGTGGCCACGCCTTTCGGCCAGACCGCCGACGCCCCCGGCGGCTCGGCGGTGTTCTTCGCCGCCGCGGGGGCATTGCTGCACCCCGTCCAGGTGGTCGGCGTCATCGGCTCCGATTATCCGTTGGGCGTGCTCAAGACGCTCGAGGCGCGCGGCGTCGATCTCGCGGGCGTGGAAAAAGTGGAAGGAGAGTCGTTTCGCTGGAAAGCCAAGTATTCGTACGACCTGGCCAATCGCGAGACGCTCGACACGCGACTCGGTGTGTTCGCCAACTTCCGCCCGAAAATCCCGGCGAAGTTCCAGGAATCGAAGTACGTCTTCCTCGGCAACATCGATCCCGGCCTGCAGCTGGGCGTGCTCGACCAGGTGAAGCACCCCAAGCTCACCGCCTGCGACACGATGAACTACTGGATCAACTCGAAGAAGGACCCACTGCTCGAGCTGCTGCGCCATATCGACATCCTGATGGTGAACGACTCCGAAGCGCGCGAGCTGTCCGGCGATTGGAACATCTATCGCGCGGCGCAGTGGATCCTTGGCCGAGGCCCCAGCCGCGTCGTGGTGAAGCAGGGGGAGCACGGCGCCCTGCTCGTAGACGCGGCAGGGACCTTCAAGGTCCCCGCCTATCCGTTACAGGAGGTGTTCGATCCCACCGGAGCGGGAGACGCGTTCGCGGGCGGCTTCATGGCCTACGTCGCCAGCGTCGACGACACGTCGCCGGCGGCGCTGCGCCGCGCGATGGTGTACGGCGCCGCGATGGGGAGCTTCGCCGTCGAGGGGTTCGGGATCCAGGGATTCGACAAGGTGACCCCCGCCGACGTGCGGGCCCGCGTGCGCGCGTTCAAGGACCTGGTGCACTTTGAGCTCGACTGACCGCTACGCCGCCGCGGGCGTTGATCTCGGCGTCGCCGACGACGCGAAGCGCCGCATCGCCGCCCTCGTCGCGCGCACGCGCACCAAGTTCGCCGTGGGGAAGGTGGGCGGCTTCGGCGGGATGGTGCGCGTTCCCCCGCACTACAAGGTGCCGGTCCTCGTCATGTCGACCGACGGCGTCGGCACGAAGGTGCTCGTCGCCGCGCGCGCCGGGATCCACAACACGGTCGGCGAGGATCTCGTCAATCATTGTGTCAACGACATTCTGGTGCACGGTGCGGCACCGCTCGCGTTCCAGGATTACATCGCGACCGGGAAGCTCGTTCCCGAGGTTGCCGCAGCGCTCGTCGAAGGGATCGCGCGCGGCTGCCAGGCGCACGACATGACGCTCGCCGGCGGCGAGACCGCCGAGCTGCCCGATCTCTACGCTGCGGGGCACTACGATCTCGCGGGGACGATCGTCGGAGTCGTCGAAGAAATCGAAGCGCTGCACGGCGACAAGGTCGGGGTGGGCGACGTGCTCATCGGCTACGCCTCGAGCGGGTTGCACACCAACGGCTACACCCTCGCGCGCCGCATCGTGTTCGACGATCTGAAACTCGACGTCGGGGACCGGTTTCCCGAACACGACGTCTCGGTCGCCGATGTGCTGCTGGCCGTGCACGCGAGCTACGCTGCCGCGATCACCCCGGTGCTCCCCCTGCTCCACGCGCTCGCCCACATCACCGGCGGCGGGATCGCCGGCAACCTGGTCCGCGTGCTGCCGGAGCAGTGCGCAGCGGTCGTAGACGCGGGGAGCTGGTCGTGGCCGCCGGTCTTCCGAGTATTGAAGACAGCGGGGAAGGTGTCGCTCGCCGAGATGCGGCGCGTGTTCAACCTCGGGATCGGGATGATCGCCGTGGTGGGGCGCGATGACGTGGAGAATGTGCGGCGCGTGGCCCAGCGTGGCCAGGTCAAGACGTGGATCATTGGGGAGATCGTGCCTGGGAAGACCGAAGTACGCTTTACCGAGCGATAACCGCGTGGACGGTCGTCGGTGTTCGGTCGATCGTCTTCTGGAGGATAGATGAGACACCAATGCACACTCGGGCTGGCCCTTCTTGCGGCGTGCAGCATCACCTCACGCCTTTCTGGTCAACAATGTCTCGGTGGCCCCCAGGTCCAGGACGCCTGCAACCGCGCCATCGATGCCCTGAAGACGTTCCACCCCGCCGCCGGGATCATCGTCTCGGGCGGCGACCCTTCCCTCGGCACGGCCAAGGCCCTGGGCGGCTTCGGCCATTTTTTCGTCTCGGCGCGGGTCAACGCTGTGAAGGTCGCGGCACCCAATCCCGACACGACGAGCGGTCCGCAAACGATCCGCGGGTTCGTTCCGGCCCCGGTCGTGGAGGCGGGCGTCGGCGTCTGGCCGGGGCTGCAGGGCGGAATGTTCGCCATCGATGCGCTCTTCTCGGCGACGCTCGTGCCGACGCATGCGGTCGAT
>DASTHG010000338.1:0-3975 GCA_035718325.1 Gemmatimonadales bacterium
CGGCACGCTGTTCCTCGACGAAATCGCCGACATGGGCCTGTCGCTGCAGGCCAAGATCCTGCGCGCGGTGCAGGAGCGGGAAATCGAGCGCGTCGGGGGCGCCGACGTCATCCCGGTGAATGTCCGCGTCCTGGCGGCGACGAACCGCGATCTGCGCGAGGCGATCTCCCAGGGGCGCTTCCGGGAAGATCTCTACTATCGCCTCGCGGTCGTGACGCTGCGCCTCCCCCGCTTGATCGACCGCAACGGCGATCTGCTGCTGCTCGTCTCGCATTTCGTGAAGGAGTTCGCGGCGCGCTACCACAAGGGAGTCACCTCGATCTCCGATCGCGCCCTCGAGCTGCTGCGCAACCACCCCTGGGTCGGCAACGTGCGTGAGCTGCGCAACGTGATCGAGCGCGCCGTGCTCGTGGCGGAAGCCGACGTCCTGCGGGTGGAAGACCTCTCCGAGGACCTGCGCGCCGAGGAGACTTCGCTTCCCGACCGGCCGCAGCGCGCCCTGCTGACGCTGGCGGAGCTCGAGGCGCGCCACATTGCGCGCGTCCTGGCGCACACCAACGGCCAGATCGGCTCGGCGGCGGAGGTCCTCGGCATCCACCGCAACACGCTGACCCGCAAGATCAAGGAGTACGGGTTGTGAAGCGCGTCGCGCGGGACCCGACGGCTCCCGTGCCGGTGCGCGTGGAGCGGGCGCTGCGCCTGCTCCCGGATCTCGAGGCGTTGCTGCCGCTGCGCGCGCTCCTGATCTCCGCCTCGCGCCCCGACGAGCGGCAGGTGTGGTCCAGCTCGGGGCCATACCTGACGCTGGGAAAGCGCGGCGTGCAGCCCGATGATCTGCGGCGCCGGCTCGGACAAGCCGTGCAGCGCATGTCCGCCCACGTCGAAGCGCTGTTCCGGGCCTATCTCGAGGCGCTGGACGCCGATCAGCGGCGCGACGGGGCCGGGGTCGTCGCCGCGTTACTCGGGGCGGGCCGGCTCGAAGAGCGCGTCGGTCGCCCGACCCAGGCACAGGTCTGGTACGATTCGGCGTTGGGCGTCGCCGAAGCGCTCCCCAACCGGCGACCGGAAGTCGACGCGCTGCGGGCTCTCGGGGAGCTCGACCTGGGCATGGGCCGCTCGCTCGAAGGAGCACGACACTACCAGCGGGCGCTCGCGCTGGCCGAGGCCGAATTCGATCACGGTGGGGCGGTCGCGGCGTGTGAGGGCCTCGGGGACGCGGCCCTCGCGCAGGCGCAATGGCCCGGGGCGCAGGCCTGGTACACCCGGGGACTGCGGCTGGCACAGGAATCGGATCAGGGCCCCGCCATCGGCCGGTTGCTGCACCGCCTGGGACGACTCGCGGCGCTCCAGGGCGACCGCACCGCCGCCGCGGAGCACCTGCGCGTCGCCGCCGAGCGGTTCGAGGCCGCGGGATCCGCCAAGGAAATGGCACAGCTGCTCAATTCGCGGGGCACGCTCGAAGCCGACGGCGGGCAAGCGGCTGTCGCCGCGGCATCGTACCGCGAAGCGCTCGCCTGGGCGCGCCGCGCCGACGCACACGACATCGCGCTCGAGGTCTCGATTCGCATCAACCTCGCCCGCCTGCAGCTCAGCCTCGACCGGCTGCTCGAGGCGGAAGAGCAAATGCGTCGTGCGGAGCAGCTGGCGATTGCCGGCAATCTCGTCGGCAGCCTGATCCAGGTTTACCTGCTCATGGGCGACGTGCGCGGCCGCCAGAATGACGCCGGCGGCTTCGTCTTCTTCGAGCAGGCGATCGAGCTGTGCCACACCCTCGAGCGCTCACCAATCTTCGAAGCCCGTGCCTACCAGGCGTATGGCGAGTACAAGCACCGGCTGGGAGATCGAGAGGAAGGGCGCGCGTATCAGGATCGCGCCAAGGAGATTCTGTCGACGCTCGGGCGGACCGACGAGATCGAACGCATGAACGAGTTGCTCCCACGCGTGTCGGCGTGAGCCGTCAGCGGCCGATGCCCGCCCCGAGCGAAAGACCGTACGATCGTTCGTGCCGCGGGCCGGCGAAGGCCGCGTCATCGAATGTCGTTGCCAGCCTGATCCACCAGCGCGCAGCAGCCGAGTAGTAGCCGATCCCGACCTCTCCTCCCGCGACCTGCGTGAGGTCGGAGCTCGCCGCGGACGTCGCGACCGAGCGCCACAGCCGCACATCGGTGCGGACCGCTGTTCCAATGAGCGGGGCGGCGATGCCGACGCGGCCCGCCAGCCACACGCGGCGCAGCGATGCCGAGTCGAGCTTGTAGGCGCGCGCTTCGGGCCCCAGCCCGACGGCGATCCACGGCGCGAGCTGCACGTCGGCTGCCGCACCGCCTTCCACCAGGAACGGTCGCGTCGATCCGTCGTGGAGCCGCCCTTCGCGATACGACAGCGACAGCCGGACGGGCCCGAACGTCGCGCTGCCGCGCCCGCCGAGCAGCGTTCCGGTCGCCAACGCGGTCGACACGCCGCGAACGCGTATTCCGGCGCCGTCGAGCTGCAATCCCACTTGCACGGGGACCTGCGCCGCGAGCGACGCGGCGGCGCTTGCGACTAGGAGCAGTGCTCGCAGGGCACGAGTCGTCGTGAGGGTCACGGACCGCTCGCCGACCCGGCGCGGACGGTCATCGTGACGTCGTCGTTGGTCGCGGAGCTGGGCGCGCCCGCCCGCTGAGCCCACCGCTGCCGCAGCGCGGCGTTCGCGCGGATGTTGTCGGGGAGGGCGTGACCATGGCGCTGCCAGAGGAACCCGAACAGCCCTGCCGTGCCGATCGCAACCGAGACGACGAACCGGCGCTGCCCGTCATCGCTTCCGGGATTGATCGCCGCCGGCAAGGCCGCGGCCACGAGCGCCCCGCCGGCGCCGACGGCCAGTGAGGGCCACCCCGATCCGCCCGCGCTGCGCTCCGGCAGCAACAGAGAATCCGGAGGCGTCACCTGCGCGGCGGGGGCCCTCGCTGCTTGCGCCTGGCGCTCCACGATCAAAGGCACCCGCGCGACTCGATCGCCATTCGTGGTGCTGCCGATCGTCGTCACGGTGAGGCGATACCGACCTGCGGGGACCGCTGTCCCCACGGACGATTGGCCATCCCACCCCACGGTGACGCTGTCGCCCACCACGCCGTCATACAGCTCCCGCACGAGCATCCCGTCATCGCGCTCTACCCGCACGCGCGCGCGCGTCGCCGTGTCCGAACCGAGCAGATACACGTGCAGCGATTCAGCACGCGCCTTGAACGTGGTGACCGGCGCGATGCGGACGGCGACGGCGGGCGACGCGCGTCGCACCAGGGCGAACAACTCCGTCACCTGCGGTGGAAAGACCGTCTGGTCGGGCCGGTACTCCGGGTCGAGCGCGATGATGCGCCGAAACGCGGCCCGGGCCGAATCGCTGTGCGTCCGGTACAGCTCCGCTGCGCCGAGATAGGTGAGCGCCCGCACCTGGTCGCCGACCAGCAGGCCGCCCCCCGGCGTCGAAGCGAGGGATGCGCGTAACAGGTTGACCGCCTGATCGAGGTCGAGGTGTTGGTAGGCCTCGACGCCGCGCGCGAGGAGCTGAAGCGCCTGCTGCCCGCGGAGCAGCGGCGGCCCGGCGAGCGTGAGCGCCAGTGCCAGGACGGCACCGCGGTGCTTCACTGGGGGGCCTCCTGCAGCACGATATCGGTGAGGCGCACCGTGTCCCCCGGTTTCAGGACAACCTCGCGCTCGTAGGCGGCGTATCCGGCGTGCTCGACGCGGATGCGATGCGTTCCCGGCGCCAGCGGCAGGCCGAACAGCGGCGTGTTGCCGATGGGGTTGTCGTCGACCGAAACGAGGCCCCACGGGACCGCGTTGATGTAGACGTGCGCGGGCGCAGAGGCAGCGACCGACGGCCGGGTCACTGGGGGCGTGGCCCGCTTCGGGGTGGGGCGTTGGGTCGCGGGGGGCGGCACGGGTGGCGATTCGCGGACCTGATGTCTCGGTGGTGTGGCGGGAAGCGCTGGTGCG
>DASTHG010000339.1:0-8651 GCA_035718325.1 Gemmatimonadales bacterium
ACCGGAGTCGCGGGCGACCTGCTGGTCCACCTCATCAGCGGGATGCTCGTCATGACCGGCCGGAATGAACCGCCCTCGACGGCGATGGCGGTGGGCGGTATCCGCCGCTGGAAGGACGGCCGCAACATGCCCGACGTGCACCTGACCAATTTCTACTACGGCGGCGACCTGCCGGTCTCGATGCGGCTCAACCTTGGTACCGAGATGCAGGAGACGTACCGCTTCCATGGCTCGAAGGGGCTGCTCGAAGTGACGGGCGATTCGGTGAGTTTCTCACCGCAGAGCGGGAAGGATATGTCCCCCAGTTATTACACGGGCAGCTACCCGCGCGCGATGCGGGAGGCGTATGAAGAGCAGTGGCACAAGGACAACGACCCGCCGCTGGGTCACGAGCCGACCCCCGAGTCGATTTCGTTCCGGGCGCCCGACTACGATGATCAGCGGCCTCACCTGCAGGCCTTCTTCGACGCCGTGCGCACGCGCAAACCGGTGGTCGAGGACGCCGTGTTCGGGCACAATGCCGCACTGGCGTGCCACATGGCGAACGAGTCGTACTTCCGCAAGACGGCTGTGACGTGGGACGAGGCGTCCCACACCATCAAGGGAGGCGCATGAACGGTCCGCTCTCCAGGCGCGAGATGCTCGAGCTGACCGCGGCGGCGGTGGCCGCGACTCCGCTGGTGAAGGTGCCGGCGGAAACGCTCGTCACCGCCTTGCCGCCGGGGAAGTTCCTCACCGCTGCGGAGCTCGCCCTGCTCGACGAGCTCAGCGAGATCATCATTCCCACCGATGATCACTCGCCCGGGGCGAAGGCCGCCGGCGTCGCCGCGTACATCGACTATCGGCTCTCCATCTCCATCGAGCCCGACTGGAAGGCGAAATGGCGCAGTGGGCTGAAACTCGTGAACGAGCTCTCCCATACGCTCAACAACAAGGCGTTTCTCGACGCCACGCCCGACCAGCGTGTCGCCGTGGTCACGAAAATGGCCGCGGGGGAGGAGAACCCCAAGACACCGGAAGAGCATTTCTTCAACGAGCTGAAGCGCTGGACGGTCGATGCGTACTACACCTCGGACATCGGCATTCACAAAGACCAGGAGTACAAGGGGAACGTCATCCAGCCGGGGGAGTTCGCCGGGTACGATGCCACCTGACGCGAACCGCTATGCCGAGTTCACGCGCGGGCTCGCGGACGCGGTCCTCGGGCCTACGCGCGGGGCCGCCACCGAACCGTCGCTGCGCCAGGCGGTGGAGGCCCGTGCCGCGTCGTTCGGGGGTCGCTCCGGTCCCCGGGCTGAAGTACCGCAGGCGCTGGCGCAGTTCGTGGACCGGATCGCCCAGCACGCCTGGCAGGTGACCGACGACGACGTGCTGGCACTGCGGCGGGCGGGGTACTCGGAACAGGCGATTTTCGAGATCACGGCGAGCGCGGCGGTCGGCGCCGGGCTTGCCCGCCTCGAGCGCGGCCTGGCCGCCTTGCGCGGAACGCCCTGATGCGGCTGCAGGCCGTGGAGCGGGGGCACCGGCTCCCGCAGAAGTTCATCCTCGCGATGATCCGACTCATGTCGGGCAGGCGCGCGGTGGACATCATCCGCACCATCTTCTACCGGCCCGAGTTCTTCGGCCGTCCGATCAGCGCATGGACACAGGCGGTGATGCGCGGTCCCTCGCCCTGGAACGTGTGGGAGCGGGAGCTGTTCGCCGCGTTCGTCTCCAACCTCAACCGATGCCGCTTCTGAACGAGCGCGCACGGCGCGGTCGCGTCGCGGTCGTTTGGGGATCCCAAGCTGATCCAGCAGGTGCTGGACGATTGGCGCACGGCGCCGATCGCGGATCCGCTGCGGGCGATGCTCGGGTTCCTCGAGAAGCTGACACTCGAGCCGGCGGCGGTGACGCCCCGGGATGTGGTGCCGCTCCGGGCGCAGGGCCTCTCGGACGCCGCGATCGAGGACGCGATTCACGTGGCGGTGCTGTTCAACGTGTATGACCGCATGGCCGACACCCTCAATTTCGACGTCCCCGGCCCGGAATCGTTCGCGTACGGTGCCAAAGTTCTGCTGACGCGCGGCTACAAGTAATTGATGCGGTCTGCGAGCGGGATGGCCCTTGCCGCGGCGGCGGCACTCTCGGCGTGCGGCCGGCACGTGGCCCCGCCGCTGTTCGAGCTGCTCACGCCAGGCGTCACCGGCGTCACGTTTACCAACGCGCTGCCGGAATCTGCCGACTTCAACATCCTCAACTATCTGTACTACTACGACGGTGGCGGCGTCGCCGTCGGTGACGTCAACAACGACGGCCTCCCCGATCTCTATTTCACGTCGAACCTCGGCTCCAACCACCTGTACCTGAACAAGGGGAACTACCGGTTCGAGGACGTCACCGCGCGGGCGGGCGTGGCCGACTCGGAGGGGTGGAAGACCGGCGTCACGATGGCCGACGTCAACGGCGACGGCAAAGTCGACATGTACGTCTCGGGGGTCGACTATCTGACCAAACACGGCCACAACGTGCTGTACATCAATAACGGCGACGGCACGTTCACCGACGAGGCGCAGCGCTACGGCCTCGACCACGTCGGCCACTCGACGCAGGCCCTGTTCTTCGATTACGACGGCGACGGTGATCTCGACATGTATCTCCTCACCCACTCGACCCACCGCAACATGGTGCGGTACGGGCGCCTCCCGCCCGACCAGCCGAAGGGAGACCGCCTCTACCGCAACGACGGCGGGCATTTCGTCGACGTGACGGATCGTGCAGGGATTCAGGGCGGCGCCGAGGAGTACGGCCTGGGGGTGGTCGCGAGCGACGTGAATCTCGACGGTTGCCCAGATCTGTACATCGCCAACGACTTCGAGGAAAACGATCACCTCTACATCAACAACTGCAACGGCACGTTCACCGAGTCGATCGCGCGGGCGACCAGACACATCAGCAAGTCGTCGATGGGGGTCGATGCGGCCGACATCGACAACGACGGCCGGCCCGATGTGATGGTGCTGGACATGCTGCCCGAGCGGCAGGACATCCGCAACACCTCGGCCAGCACCGAGAGTATGATGGGCTACAACATCAAGCTCGAGTCGGGGTTTCACCCGCAGTACACGCGCAACACGCTGCAGCTGAACCGCGGGATGGGACGGTTCAGCGAGATCGGCGCGTTCGCCGGTGTCGCGGCGACCGACTGGAGCTGGGCGCCGCTGTTCGCCGATCTCGACAACGACGGTCGCAAGGATCTCTTCGTGACGAACGGGATCTATCGCCGGCCCAATGACCTCGGCTACGTCGGCTACGTGGGGCAGGACAGCATCCAGGCGTCGCTTGCCAAGGCGATTACGAGCGAGAATCTCGCGCCGCTGCTGCAACGCATGCCGCATGTCCCGATCGCCAATTACGCGTTCCACAACAACGGCAACCTGACGTTTACGAACGAGGCGCACGCCTGGGGACTCACGCAGGCGGGGTTCTCGAACGGGGCGGTGTACGTCGACCTCAACAACGACGGGGCCCTCGACCTGGTCGTCAACAAGCTGGGCGCCCCCGCGGCGATTTATCGCAATCGCTCCCGCGAGCTGAATCACAACCACTACCTCCGGGTGGTGCTGCGCGGAACGGGGGGAAATACCGCCGGGATCGGCGCCAAGGTGCTCGTGACCGCCCGCGGGGTGACGCAGCTCGTGGAGCAAGAGCCGACGCGCGGCTTCCAGTCGTCGGTGGACCCCCGGCCGCATTTCGGCCTGGGAGACGCGACGCGCATCGATTCGGTGACCGCGATCTGGCCGGACCGCCGCTTCCAGGTGCTGACCGGGGTCGCGGTGGATACGACGCTGACCCTGCTGCAGGCGAACGCGGCCGGTCGCTACACCTATCCGCACGGTGCGGCGGTCCCCGCCGTCACGCCGCTGCTGACCGATGCCGACGATCGCATCCGCGGCGCGGCTCCGCACAAAGAGAATGCCTTCAGCGATCTCACGTTGCAGCCGCTGTTGCCGCATTACCTGTCCACCGAGGGACCCGCGCTGGCGGTGGGTGACGTCGACGGCGATGGCCGAGAGGACATCTACCTCGGTGGCGCGAAGTGGCAGCCGGGACAGCTCTTGCTGCAGCAGCCCGACGGCACGTTCCGCCCCAGCCCCTCCCCAGAGTTCCAGGCCGACTCGCTATTCGAGGATGTCGACGCTGCGTTCTTCGATGCCGACGGAGACGGGCACCCCGATCTCTACGTCGTGAGCGGCGGGAATGAGTTCTGGGGCAACGACGACGCGTTGCGGGGACGACTCTATCACAACGACGGCAAAGGACACTTCCATCGGGTTCTCGATGCCCTGCCCACGTTCTTCGAGAATGGGTCCTGCGTGGTCCCCGGCGACTTCAACCACGATGGGCATATCGATCTCTTCGTCGGCAGTCGGGTGATCTCGCGCCAGTATGGTGTTCCCCCGCACAGCCACTTGCTCCAGAACGACGGCCACGGCCACTTCACCGACGTCACGCAGCAGATCGCCCCGGGACTTTCTCAGATCGGCATGGTGACCGGGGCTGCATGGGTCGATTACGACCACGACGGGCAGCTCGACCTGATCGTCGTCGGGGAATGGTTGGCGGTGCGGGTGTTCCATCAGGAACAGGGTCGGTTCGTCGATCGCACCGCACAAGCGGGGCTCGCGGGAACCGAGGGATGGTGGAACAGCGTCACGGCAGTCGACGTCAACGGTGACGGTCGCCCCGACCTGGTCGTCGGCAACCTCGGCCTCAATTCGTTGCTGCACGCGACGCCCCGCGAACCGGCCCGGATGTATGTCGGCGACTTCGCCCACAACGGTCTCGTCGAGCAGATCCTGACCTCGTATAGCGATGGGGTGAGCTACCCGATCGCGACGCGCGACGAGCTGTTGCGCCTGATTCCCCAGTTACAGCACCGCTATCCGACGTATGCGTCGTTCGGGGCGCGGCGTATCGAGGACCTTTTTTCGGGCGACGAGTTGAAGCGAGCCCGGTTGCTCGAGGCGCACACATTTGCCAGCGTTGTGGCGCTCAACAACGGGAACGGGACGTTCACGCTGCGGCCGCTGCCGCCCGAGGCACAGCTGGCCCCGATCCGGGCCGTCCTGGCCGACGACTTCAACGGCGATGGACACGTGGATCTGCTGGTCGCAGGGAATCTGTACGGCGTGCCGCCGGTGCTGGGGCGCTACGATGCGAGCTACGGCCTGCTACTGAAGGGCGCGGGGGATGGGGGCTTTGCAGCGGTGGACATGGAACGCAGTGGCGTCGTAATCGACGGCCAGGTGCCACATATGGCGCCGATCCGAATTGCCGGTGGACGACGGGGGATAGTCGTCGCTCGAAACAACGACCGCTTGGAACTACTCATCAGGCAGTAGCCAACAGACGGCAAGGGAGACGCCAAGCCGCCGAGCCGTTGAGGCAGACGCTGAGCCGCCGAGCCGCCGAGTGGACGCCCAGGACTTCAGGTATGAGGATCAGCCTAACCCCTCACGCCTCGGCGTCCACCCAGCGGCTCAGCGGCTTGGCGTCTCCCCGGACCCTCGACGTCTCGGCGTCTCGTTAAGTCGACTGCCATGGCGATCGGTCCCACGATGGCCAGCGCGAGAATCGGCGGTGCCGGGTACAGCGGCGACAGGAACGCCACGTTGTAGTCGCCGGCGACTCTGATGATCGCTTCTACCAGCGCCACGATCGCGACGACGATGATCCGTCCCCGCCTGGTGTGAACGGTCGTGCGCGGATCGGTCACCATGAAGAAAATGAACAGCTGGTACATCGGGCCGGTGATCGGCGCGAGCTCGGCGACGAGCGGCGTGCCCACGATCCCGCTGCGCAGCGCCGCCAGGACCAGGTAGCAGGCGACGTACGTCAGCGTCACGTGCAGCACTTTCACTCTGGAAGCGATCAGTAATCCGAACGTCCAGATCACGGCATTGGTGCCGAGATGATTCCCCCACTGGTGACTGAGCAGCGCGATGCGCGACGGGGCGAGGACCAGCAGCAGGCTGATGGCGAAATTGCTGGGATTCCAGAGATGGCGGCCGCGCAACGCCAGGACATACTTCGACGCGATCGCCAGGAACGCACCGAGGGCGAATGGCCACAGCAGGCCGGCTTGCGGTTTGAGCAGCAGCGCGAGGCTCAGTCCCGTGACGTAGGCGCTCTGCAGTGCCGCGACCTTGCCGCGGATCAGCCACGACAGCACCACCTCCGTCACGACGCAGGCGCCGAGCGTGATCGCGAGCCGCTCGTACCCGCCGAGGATCCCATAGAAAGCCTCGCCCAGCACCAGGATCAGGGTGATGAGGAACGAGATCAGGTAGCGGGGATCGACGATCCCCAGTTTCGTCCAGATGCGCTGGATTGCGCTGCCGCTCATGGCTCTCGCACCACGTGGACCTGGTCGATGCGCGGGTGGTCGAGGACCTGACGCGTCCCCGAGGGCCAGCGGATCACGATGCTGTCCACGGTGGTCGCGGCACCGAGACCGAAGTGCAGCCGCCGGTCGTTTTCGCTCGCGAAGCCGACGCCGCCGGTGACGACCTGGAGCTGGCGCGTGTCGCCGGCATGCAGCGTCGCTTCTGCGCCGATGGCCGACCGGTTGCTGCGGGTGCCCGCGAGCTGGAACGTGATCCAGTGACGTCCGGGAACGACGCTGTTCTTGTAGACGAGCGCCGGCTGATTCTGATTCGCGACAACCACGTCCAGCACACCGCGATTGAAGAGGTCGACGAACACGACGGCGCGTCCGTCGTATTCGTCGGTCACGCCGACGCGCTGCGCCACATCGGTCCAGCCGGAATCGCCCCGGTTGACGAGGACGCTCGAGCGCTCGTACCCGGACAAGCTCGCGGTGCCGATCGCGGGCCAGTTCTTGGTGTCTTCGAACAGGTTGCCGTTGGCCCCGGCGACCTTTGAGAAGCCGTACCAGTAATTCCGATTGCGGTCGCCGGAGACGTAACCGTTGGCGATGAACAGCTCGTTTCTGCCGTCGTTGTCGAGGTCGCCGAGCTGCGCTCCCCACGCCCAGCCGGCATCGGCGAGCACGCTGCCGTTGGCGCCCTGCTCGAAGCGCCCCAGCTCCGACAGGAAGTTGAGCCGCAGGTTGTTTCCTTGAAACAGGTAGCCGCGCTCGGAGATGTTGGTGACGAACACATCCATGCGACCGCGGTTCAGCACGTCCCCCAGCGATGCCGACATACCGCTCTTCGAATCGCTCTCCAGGCCGGCGCGCTGCAACACGAAGCGCTTGCCCCCCTGATTCACGTAGAGCTCTTCGGGTCCGTAATCGTTTGCGAGAAACAGGTCGGGCCAGCCGTCGCCGTTGAAGTCGGCGGCGGCAGCGGCGAGCGTCCAGCGAGTGCTGCCGACGCCCATCTGGTCGGTGACGTCCTCGAAGCGGCCGCCGCCCAGGTTGTGAAACAGCCTGTTCTTTCCGCCATTCTGGGCGAATTCGAAGCTGTTTTCCATGATGCGTGTCGACTTGACGTGCCACAGGTCGATGTCGGAGCGGAAGTAGCCCGTGACGTAGAGGTCGAGCAGGCCGTCGCGGTCGTAATCGAACCAGATCGCCCCATTGCTGTTCATCCACTGCCGCAGCCCCGCGGCCTCGGTCACGTCCTGGAACCGCAGATTCCCGAGGTTCTTGAAGAGCTGGAGATAGCCCCACTTGTAGATGAGGAGATCCTCGAGGCCGTCGTTGTCGAAGTCTCCCCAGACGGCGCCCATCGACACACCCTCGCCGGGGCGGTTCACGTCCGCGATGCCGGCCTGCGGGGCGACGTCCACGAATTTCCCGTTGCCGCGATTGCGGTAGAGCGCGTTGGGAGCGCCGAAGCGGCTGTCGGTGAAGTAGAGGTCGGGCCAGCCGTCGTTGTTCACATCGACGACCGAGACGCCGGCGCCCATCGCCGCGATCAATGGCGCGATGTTGTCCAGCTTGGGATCGAGGGTGGGGCGGTGATGCACGAAGTCGATGCCGATCTCGTGGGTCACGTTCTGGAGCGCGAAGCCGGGGGGTGACGAGGCGGGAGTGTTCGGCTGGTCCCCGGCGCGGCGCAGGATGACGACCAGCAAGATGGCCGCGATGAATACCGCGGCCACCGCGAGGCGTCGTACTATCAAAGACGTCACGTGGTGAACTTCGCTATGAAGGTGACCTCGGAGCAAGCCGGGCGCGCCCGGCGGCGAGGAGACTGTCGAGGCGTCGATACCGCTCGCGCATCGCCCGCTGTGGATCGCCGCTCGCGCGTTCCTCCGACAGCGCACGCAGATCGTCGCAGTGCTGCCACTGCGCGCGTATCGGCGTGCCGGCCTTGGTGTCGCCCTCATTCGTGGCGCCCGCCACCGCTGCGGCAATCGGGAGCTCCTGCGCGCGTGTGAACTCGCGCACGGCTGCCGACTCGTCGCCTGCCTTCATCGCGAGGTAGCCGGCGTAGAAGTGAGCCGGCGCGCTCGCCGCGTGTGTGGCGAGGACCATCTCGAACAATTGCCGGGCGCGCGTCAGATCGCCGCGCACCAGCGCCGATTCACCGAGATGCAGCAGGGGGCCAGTTTCTTCCTTGTTGATCTCGTGCGCGCGGCGAAAATAGGCGTCGGCTGAGTCGAGGCGGAGCGGCGCGCCCGGATCGAGGCAGAGACAG
>DASTHG010000340.1:0-12730 GCA_035718325.1 Gemmatimonadales bacterium
GTCGGACTGAGGTCGGGACGACAGCTCCACACCGTCACCGCGAGCATCGCAGCCGCGGGCAGCGCGAACAACACGCGAGACAACCGCATACGTCACTCCTGAACTGAACGTGTAATTGCCGAAAAACCTGCAATTCTCTCGGGCAATGATGATGCCATTTGTGGGGATTTCTTCCCGTGATACGGGGCACACCGCGGCCGTGATGCTCTGGGAAGCGCACTCCTTCGCGAGTGGCGGCGGATCGTCCGATTGGGGCACGCACACGACAACTGGGCGAGGTATGGGAGGCGCGCCACACCGAAAGTTTCCGAGCGAGGGCAAGGAACACGCCGGCGGTGTGACGGCGATTACACTCCCCGTGCCTTCGGATCGAGGGCGTCGCGCAGGGCATCTCCGGTAGCGTTGAGCGCCATGACCGCCACGGCGATCGCCAGTCCTGGAAACAGCGCCGTCCACGGTGCCGTGGCGAGCTGATCCCGGCCGTCGGCGATCATGTTGCCCCAGCTCGGTTGTGGTGGCTGGATCCCGGCGCCGAGAAACGAAAGCCCCGCCTCGATCAGCATCATGTTTCCGATCCCGAGCGCCGCCGAGACGATGAGCGCAGCGGCGCTATTGGGCAGGACGTGCCGCAGCACGATCCACCACGGCCGAGCGCCCAGCGCCCGCACGGCGTCGGTATAGGGCCGCTCGCGCACACTCATCACGTCGGCGCGGACGATGCGGCTCGTGGCGAACCACCCCGTCAACCCCAGCAGCACGGTGAGCGCGACGACGCCGAGCTTCCCCCACAACGCGATCGCCGCGAGCACGAGGAAAATGCGCGGGATCGACAACCCGATGTCTACGCAGCGCATCAACAACGCATCGGTCCAGCCGCGGAAGTACCCGGCGGCCGCGCCGACGAGGCCCCCCAGCGTCACCGCCACGAGCATGCCGAGCGTTCCGACCCCGAGCGAGACGCGGGCCCCGTACGCGAGCCGGCTCCACACATCGCGCCCGATGAAGTCCGTCCCCAGCGGATGCAGCCAGGTCGGGGCATGATCTTGCAGCGTGAGGATCTGCTGATACGGGGCGAAGGGCGTCACGAGCGGGGCGCACAGCGCGACGGTCGCCAGGAAGACGAGCACTACCATCCCTTTGGTTGCGCTGGGATGGCGAAAAAACCGGCGTCCCGCGTCACCCCAGGGTCGGCGACCGCACCACGCGACCACCGCCCAGGTCCACACGGCGATCGCGAGCAACGCCCCGACCGTCGCGGCGGTCACGTGGTCAGGCGCACCCGCGGGTCCGCGACGACGCTCAGCAGGTCGGCGACGAGGCTGCCCAGGACGACGGCGCACGTGGCCAGCAGCGTGGTGCCGAGTACGAGCGGATAGTCGCGCGCGCTGATCGCGTCGGTCGCGAGCTTGCCGAGCCCCGGCCAGGAGAACACCGACTCGATCAACACGGCGCCCGTGAGGAGAAACGGCAGCGCGAGGCCGGCGAGTGAAATCATCGGCAGCAGCGCGTCGCGCCAGGCGTGCCGGATCAGCACCGCAGATTCCGCGAGCCCCTTGGCGCGAGCAGTGCGGACATACTCCTGTCCCAGCGCTTCGAGCAGCGACGCACGTTGAAACCGCGCCGTCCCTCCAGCGCCGACGATCCCGAGCGTCAGGGCCGGCAGCACGAGGTGGTGCAGGCGGTTGGCGAGCTGGCCGATGAGCGGCAACGATCCGTACACCGCGGGATCATCGACCCCTCCGGTCGGGAACCAGCCGAGCCAGAGCCCGAATACGAGCTGCAGGACCAGGGCGAGCCAGAAGATCGGCAGCGAGTAGAAGAGCAGTGTGACGTTGGCGAGCGCGACGTCTGAACGGCGCCGGGCCCGTGCCGCCTGAAACAGGCCGATCAGGATTCCGAAGGTGAAGTCGACCGCCAGCGCCGAGGTCGTCAAGAGCAGCGTGTTGGGGGCCGCATCCGCGATCGCCTCCGCCACGGGACGACGCTGACTGAACGACTCCCCCATCTCACCGTGGGCCAGTGCGGCGAGATAGCGCACGTATTGAACGGCAATCGGCTGGTCGAGCCCGTAGATGCGATTCAACCGGTCGCGGACCGCAGGATCGATGGGGCGCTCGTCGACCGGCAGAAACGGCCGGCCCGGCGCGAGATGGATGGCGAGGAACGAAATCGAGACGGAGGCGAACACGATGGCGACGCCGGCGGCGATCCGCCGCAGGAGCCAGGCCCGCACTCAGCGCCCCGCGCGATCCCGCTCGGTCAGCTGATTGGGAGGAATGCGCCAGGTCCGCACCAGGCCCCACCAGGAATCGGGCTGGATGCGGACATCCGCGATCCGGCGGTTCACCGCGGCGATGTTGTCCAGGGCGTAGAGGATGATGCAGGGAGGATCCTGATCCAGGGCCGCGAACGCCTGTTCCCATGCAGTCTGCGCCGCCTCGCGCGTCGGGGCGCTCGTCGCGGTCTTCACCAGCGCGTCGAAACGGTCATTGGCGTAATGGCCCCAGTTCGTCGGACCGCCGCGCGACCACAGCGGGGGCACGGAGGAGGTCGGCGTCGGATCGTTCTGAATCGATTCCAGCGTGGCGTCGAACTTTCCCGACTCGAGCAGTTGCTCGAGCGTGGCGTTGTCGACCTGATCGATCACGACGGTGATGCCGAGCCGGCGGTATTGCTCCTGCAACAGCTGTGCATACTGCACACGGGTCGGGCTGGTCGAAGGCACCGCGAGATGAAAACTCAGGTGCCGGCCACGCAATAGCCGCGCTGCCTCGAGGGTATCGAACGGCGCGGGGGTGAGTTTCGTCTTCCACAACCACGACCACAGCTGCGGTATCGGTCCGGGCGGGATCTTGGCAGAGCCGCTGAAGACCGCCTGCACCATTTGTGGACGATCGGCGGCGAGGACGAGGGCGCGCCGCGTCTGGGGGTCGGCGAACACGGGATGCGGCTTGGAGCGGTCTCCGTTCGCTCGCAAGTTGAAGCGCACGAAGTTGAAGGTCGAGCCGGCGTAAGGATACAACGTGAGCGCCGAGTCGGCCTTGGCCTTGGCGATGTTGGCGGCGGTGACGAGGACCTCGACCGCATCGGCCTCTCCCGCCACCACCATCGTGACGGCGTTGTTGAGATTGCCGGCGACTCTCCAGATCAGCCGCCGCAGATGCGGTCGCCCGAGGAAATACGTGGAGTCCGCGGCCAGCTCGATGCTTTGGCCCGGCGTCCAGCTGACGAACCGATAGGGACCGGCGCCCACCGGTGCGCGGCCGAACGCCGCGGTCTGCCAGGTGGCGTGTGGGATGTTCCGCAGCAAATGTGCAGGGAGGATTCGCATGTGGTACGTGGCGTCGTAAAACATCTCCGGGTAGCGGTAGCGAAACCTGAAGACCACCGACAACGAATCGGTGGCGGTCACCGACGCCATATGCTCGAGGAGGGTGCTCCGGTCTTGGGAGCCCACGACGGAATCGGTATACGCGTCGAAGGTGAAGGCTACATCGGCTGCTGTCACCGGCGGTCCATCCTGCCACTTGGCGCGCGGATCGAGATGGAATGTCAGCGTCAGCGGATCGGTCCACTCCCAGCTGCGGGCCAGCTCCGGCGTGAAGCCGGAGTCGCCGAACGTCACCTCGTCGGGGCCGATTTCGGCGAGCTTCAGGAAAATCTGGTCATGGACGTCGCGCTCGATGGCCTGCGTGGCCACCGCGGGCAGCAGCGTCGTCGGTTCACCGCTCGCCGCAAACACGACGGTGCCGCAGTACTCGGTCGTGCACCCTCCCTGGCCCTTGCACCCTCCAAGGGCGACGAGGAGTGCCGGGAGCAGCACCAGGATCCGAGGCGAGTGAACGAAGGTGCGGTTCATGGTCCCTAAGATTCCATGGTGTGTCTAGCGGCGCCAGGTCCACGCCGGGTCGGTGAAGACGGTAGAAGACGGCAGGGGACGGGAGGGGACGGTAGGGGTGGCATACGGTGCCCATGTACCTACGATGGCGTCAACCACCTCTGCGAAGGTCACTGGACGGCCGAGTGCGTCAGACAGAGAGGTCGCCGAGCTGAGCGCTGACAGCTGATAGCTGATAGCGACTATTCTCTCCTGCGACCCTCCCAGGAGAATCGACCCATGTTGCAGGAACGCCGTCCCGAGGCGCACCTGCGCCGACCCGACGACCTTGCGGCCATGCACCGTGACCTCCCCGCCGACCGGCGACGCGAAGCAGGCGCCGGCACTGAGCCCCGCGGGACGGCCATTCCGCGGAGCGAGCTGGGCGGGGGCGCCGAGCGTCCGCAGCGCGGCGGCGAGGCGCTCGTGAATGGCGCAGTAGCTCTGCGGCAGTGATCCGAACGCCGCGATGGGTGCGGCGACGGCGTAGGTCACCTCATCCTCGTGCCACACGGCGCGACCGCCGGTGGGGCGGCGCACCACGTCCCAGCCGCGTTGCTCGATGGCCGCACGGTCATAGCGGGCCAGGGCGGGCTCGTTGCGGCCGAAGGAGAGGCAGGGCGGGGACCAGCGATACAGCCGGAGGGTCGCGCGAGCGGTGCGCGCCGCTTCTTCGAGCAGCAGCACGTCGAGCGCCATGTTGCAGGCACCTGGTTGGCCGGTCGCGTCGATCATCACTTGCCAGTCCATGGCGCGCCTCCGAGGGACTCCGTAACATAGGCGGCGTATGCGCGTGGGTCACCCGGACATCTCGCTCGTCATTCCCGCGTACAACGAAGCGCGCTTTCTTCCACGGCTCCTCACCTCCCTGACCGTAGCGCGGGACCGGTACACGGCGCACGGCGGTACCGTCGAAATCATCGTTGCCGACAACATGTCGACCGACGAGACGGCGCACCTGGCAGCGGCTGGTGGAGCCCACGTCGTGCGCGTCGAGCAACGCCGCATCGCCGCGGCGCGCAACGGCGGCGCGGCCGCTGCCCGGGGTCGGATTCTCGCGTTCCTCGACGCCGATACGGTGCAGGTCCACCCCGACACGTTCGCGGCGGTCGCACGAGCGCTCGACGATCCGCGCGTCGTCGGCGGGGCGACCGGATGCACGCTCGAGCGGTGGTCGATCGGGCTCGCGGCGACCTTCGCAATGCTGATTCCGCTGGTTTGGGCGACGCGCTTCGACACGGGACTGGTATTCTGCCGGCGGGCGGATTTCGTGACAGTCGGCGGGTATCCCGCGGAGTTGCGGCTCGCCGAGGACGTCGCGTTCCTGTGGCGCCTGCGGCGCCTCGGCCGTCAGCGGGGGCAGCGGCTGCGTCGGTTGCGACGGTTCAAGGTCGTGGCGTCGACGCGGAAGTTCGACGAGCACGGCGACTGGCACTACTTCGGCTTCCTCGTCCGCGCGCCCGCGCTGTTGTTCGGCGCGCGATTCGACGCCCTCGCCGATCGCTACTGGTACCGGCCCAATCGCTAGCGATCAGACCGTCGCGTAGCTCTCCATCGGCGGGCACACGCACACGAGATTGCGGTCGCCGTACGCGCCGTCCACCCGTCCCACCGCCGGCCACACCTTCTGCACGCGCGTCGCCGGGGAGGGGAAGCCCGCTCGTTCCCGCGGATAGGGCCGGTCCCAGTCGTCGGCGAGCAGGTCTTCCAGCGTGTGCGGCGCGTTGCGCAGCAAGTTGTTTTCGCGGTCGGCCTTGCCGGTCTCGATCTCGCGCATCTCCTCACGAATGGCGATCAACGCGTCGCAGAAGCGGTCGAGCTCTTCCTTCGACTCGCTCTCCGTCGGCTCGACCATCAGCGTGCCCGCCACGGGGAACGACACCGTGGGGGGATGGAAGCCGTAATCGATGATGCGCTTCGCGATGTCCTCGACCTCGATGCCCGCAGAGGCCTTGAACGGGCGGGTGTCGAGGATGCACTCGTGGGCGACGCGGCCGTTCTTCCCCGCATACAGCGTTTCGTAGCACCCCTCGAGCCGTTTCGCGATGTAGTTGGCGTTCAGGATGGCAATCTTGGACGCCTCGGCGAGCCCCGACTGTCCCATCAGCGCGATGTAGGCCCAGGAAATCGTGAGAATCGACGACGAACCCCAGGGCGCCGCCGAGACGGTGCCGCAGGACTGCGCGTGCCCCAGCGGGATCACCGGGTGATCGGGAAGGAACGGCAGCAAGTGCGCGGCGACCGCGATCGGTCCCATTCCCGGACCGCCGCCGCCGTGGGGAATACAGAAGGTCTTGTGCAGGTTGATGTGGCACACGTCGGCGCCGATGTCCCCGGGTCGGCACAGACCGACCTGCGCGTTCATGTTGGCGCCGTCCATATAGACCTGCCCGCCGTACTGGTGCACGACGGTACAGATCTCGCGGATCGTGCCTTCGAACACGCCGTGGGTCGACGGATACGTCACCATCAACGCCCCGAGGGTGTCGCGGTGCTGTTCGGCCTTGGCCTTGAGGTCTCGGACGTCGATGTTGCCGTCCGCGTCGGACTGCACGGGCACGACCGTGAACCCGGCCATGACCGCGCTCGCGGGATTCGTGCCATGTGCCGACATCGGGATCAGGCAGACGGTGCGCTTGCCGTTCCCCTGCGCCTTGTGATAGGCGCGGATCACGAGCAGGCCAGCGTATTCGCCCTGGGATCCGGCGTTGGGCTGCAGTGAGACGCCGGCAAAGCCCGTGATCTCGGCGAGCTGCGCCTCGAGCTGCCGGAACAGCATCTGATACCCTTGCGCCTGTGACAGCGGGGCGAATGGATGCAGCCGATTGAACTCGCGCCACGAGAGCGACATCATCTCCGTCGTTGCGTTGAGCTTCATCGTGCACGAGCCGAGCGGGATCATCGCCGAGGTGAGCGAGAGATCGCGCGTCTCCAGCCGCTTCAAATACCGCAGCATCTCGGTTTCGGAGCGGTAGCGGTGGAACACCGGATGCGTGAGGTAGCCGGACGAGCGGCGCAGGGTCTGCGGGATCGACGACGCGATCGGCGCGCCGCCCTCGTCGAGATACGGCAGCGTTTCGTTGAGCGAGAAGACGGCGATCAGGTCGGCGAGGTCGTTGACCGTGACCGTCTCGTCGAGCACGATGCAGACGCGGTTGGGCGGCAGGGCGCGCAAGTTGATGCGGCGGCTCCAGGCCGCGTCGAGCAGCCGGGGCAGGGTCCAGGGCTCGACCTCGACGCACACCGTGTCGAAGAACCCCTGATGCGCCAGCCGGTATCCCATGCGTTGCAGTGCCCGGGCGAGCAATCCGGTGAACCCGTGCACGCGCTCGGCGATGCGGTGCAATCCTTCCGGCCCGTGATAGACCGCGTACATCGAGGCGATCACCGCGAGCAGCACCTGTGCGGTGCAGATGTTGCTGGTGGCGCGCTCGCGGCGGATGTGCTGTTCTCGCGTCTGCAGCGCCATGCGGAGTGCCGGTCGGCCGGCGCGGTCCTTCGACACGCCGATGATGCGGCCCGGGAGATGGCGCTTATAGGCGTCGCGCGTCGCGAAGAAGGCGGCGTGCGGACCGCCGTAGCCCATCGGGACTCCGAAGCGCTGGCTGTTGCCGACGGCGATGTCGGCGCCCCACTCCCCCGGGGGAGCGAGCAGCGTGAGGGCGAGGAGGTCGGTGGCGGCGGTGACCAAGGAATGTGCCGCGTGCGCCTGCTCGCACAGACCGCGGAAATCGCGCAGCCGGCCGTCGGTTCCGGGATACTGCACCAGCGCGCCGATCACGCCGCCGCCGAACTTGAACGTCGCCGGATCGCCCACGACGATGTCGATGCCGAGCGCTTCGGCGCGCGTGCGCACGACGGCAATCGTCTGTGGGTGGCATTGCTCGTCGACGAGGTACACCGAGGGGCCGCTCGGCGCGACGACGGCCTCGGTCAGGTGCATCGCTTCGGCCGCGGCGGTCGCTTCGTCGAGCAAGGAAGCGTTGGCGACCGGGAGCCCGGTCAGGTCCGACACCATCGTCTGGAAGTTCAGCAGCGCTTCGAGCCGCCCCTGCGCGATCTCCGCCTGGTAGGGCGTGTAGGCCGTATACCAGCCCGGGTTCTCGAGCACGTTGCGTTGAATCACCTGCGGCGTGAAGCAGGCGTGATATCCCATCCCCAGGTAGGAACGGAACGTCTCATTCTGCGTTGCGAAGCGCCGCAGTGCCTGCAGCACCTCGCGCTCGTCGCGGCCTGGGGGCAGGGCGAGCGGACGGCGCAACCGGATGTCGGGAGGCACGACGGCCTCGATGAACGCGTCGAGCGAGTCGTAGCCCATCAGCTTCAGCATTTCCTGTTGCTCGGACTCGCTCGGTCCGATGTGGCGCGAGACGAAGTCGTCGGTCCGCACGAGATCTGCAGAAGTGGTCGTCACGACAGTGTGTGCGTCTTCCCGGGTTCGAGGATCACCACCTCGGCGCGATCGCCGACGAGGCGACGGAACTGTTGTGGATCGGCGGCGACGAGGTCAAATGTATTGTAATGCATCGGAATGACGACCCGGGGCTCCACGAACGCCACCGCCCGCGCCGCGTCCTCCATTCCCATGGTGTAGTTGTCGCCGATCGGCACCAGCATGACGTCGACCGCCCCCTTGAGCAGTTGCATATCCATCATCAGCGCGGTATCGCCGGCGTGGTAGACGCGCACACCGCCCAGCGTCAACACGATGCCGCAGGGCGTCGTGTTGGGACCCTTGGACCCCTCGATCGCGCCGCCGTGAATCGCGGCGACGAGCTTCACGGTGCCGAAGGGAAAGCGGTGCGCACCGCCGATGTGCAGTGCGTGACCGGTTGCCCCCTGGCTGGTGCAGAATCCGACCAGCTCGTACGCCGACACGACGGTGGCCCGGTCCCGCTTGGACAACGCGATCGCATCGCCCAGATGGTCCGAGTGGCCATGGCTCAAGAGGATCGCGTCGAGCTTGGGAAGCCGCTCGACCGGGTAGGGTGCTTTGGGATTCCCGGTGAGGAAGGGATCGAAGATGACGCGCTTGCCGTCGCCTTCGGCGAGAAATGCGGCGTGGCCGAGAAACGTGAGAGTCAACATCGCTATCAGCTATCGGCTGTCAGCCATCAGCTTGGCCGATAGCCGATAGCTGATAGCGCCTTTCACTGTCCAATATGTTTACCATACGCCGCGGCATCGAGCAGCGTGGCCGCATCGGCGGGGTTCTGCAATTTCAGCTTGATCATCCACCCGGCGCCGTAGGGATCCTTGTTCACGAGCGCCGGATCCCCTTCGAGCGCCCCGTTGGCTTCTACGACGGTCCCCGCCACCGGGCAGTACAACTCCGAAACCGCCTTGACCGCTTCGATGGTTCCGAACACCTGTTTCTTGGTGAAGCTGGCGCCCGGTTTGGGCAGCTCCACGAAGACGACGTCGCCCAGCTCGCCTTGCGCGTAGTCGGTGATCCCGATCTGCACGACGGCGGCGTCAGCCGTGGGCTTGAGGTATTCGTGCTCCTCGGTGTAGCGGAGATCCTTCGGGACGTTGCTCATTCTGGCGTCGCTCTCGGCGAGATATCGCTGGGTGGATGGAACCGCGCGAAGCTAGGGACGGCTCAAAGTCATGTCAAGCTTTCGGCTTCGCGTTGGCACGGCGCACCAGCTCGTCGTACACCTCGCGGGTGCGGCGCTCCAGCGCGTCGAACGATCCCTCGTTGTCGATCACGAAATCGCTGCGCTTGCGTTTGCGGTCGGCCGGCGCCTGCGCGGCGAGCAATTGGTCCGCTTCTTCATCCTTGAGCCCGCGCAGTGCCCGGAGGCGTGTGCGCCGCACCGCGTGGGGCGCGTCGACGAAGACGACGACATCGAATTGCGCCGGGTCGAGGGCTTCGAAGAGCAGCGGAATGTCGTTGACGACGATCTGATCGCCGCGCTTCCAGGCCGCATCGACCAGCGCTTCCCGGCGGCGCGCGACGGCAGGGTGCACGAGCGATTCGAGCGTCCGTCGCGACACCGCATCGCCCATGACGCGGTTGCGCAGTGCGGCGCGATCGAGGGTCCCGTCGGGGAGCAGCAGGTCGCTCCCGAAGCGTCGCACGATGGCGCTCAGGACCGGCGACCCCGGGGCCTGCACCTCGCGCACCAGCTCATCGGCGTCGATGATCGTGGCGCCCCAGCGGCGGAAGCACTCGGCGACCGTGGACTTCCCCGCGGCGATGTTCCCCGTGAGGGCGACGTTTAACATCAGCGATCAGCTATCGGCTATCAGCTATCGGCCGAGCTGATAGCCGATAGCCGATAGCCGATAGTGCCGCATCAAAGAAGCGCCGTCTGATCCGCATCCGCTTTCGGCACCTTGTGACAATGCCGGCATCGTGCCTCATAACTCTCGCGACCACCCACCATGATCGTGGGACTGTCCCAGGGGGCGGGGTTCCCGTCCACCAGGCGCTGATTGCGGCTCGCCGGCCCTCCGCAGACCACGCAGATCGCGTGCAGCTTGTCGACCACTTCCGCGGCGCACATCAACGTCGGCATCGCCCCGAAGGGGAGACCGCGAAAGTCCACGTCGGTGCCCGCGAGGATGACCCTTACGCCGCCGTCGGCCAGGGTGGTCGCCACGTGCACGATCCCCTCGTCGAGGAACTGGGCTTCGTCGACCGCCACGACTTCGGTTCCGGGCCGAATCGCGCGCGCGATCAGCTCGGAAGAGTCGACCGGCTCGGCCTCGACGGTGAGGCCGTCGTGCGTCGTGACGGAGTAGAGCCCGGCGTAGCGCGCGTCGAGATGGGACTTGAAGACCTGGACCTGCTTCTTCGCGATCGCTGCCCGCCGCACCCGCCGGATCAGCTCCTCGCTCTTGCCGGAGAACATCACGCCCGAGATGACCTCGATCCAGCCAGGCCGAGTGCCGTGGAACATGGGGCTGCAAACTAACCCATTGCGGATTGCCGATTGCGGAATGCGGAATGGGTCACGGCGGGCGGAGGAATTCGCTTCCGGGGACATGGCCAATTCTCCTAGAATCGGCAATCCGCAATCCGAAATCCCAATTTTGGGAGGGGAGGGGGGTGGAAAAGGGCCGAGATCTTGCGGATTTCCGGGGTACCTCCCCATATTGTCGAGGGTTTTCAAGGGTTTTCGGAGGCCCACCCGGGAAAGGGCCAGAATTCCAAGCCTTTCCCACTCGCAAAAGGAGCGCGTCGTGAATAAAGCCGAGCTGATCGCGGCACTGGCCATGCGGACGAAGATGTCCAAGGCCGACGCCGGCCGCGCGATCGAGTCCCTGTTCGACGACAAGGGCATCATCGCCGGCGAGTTGAAGAAGGGTGCGAAGGTGCAGATCACCGGCTTCGGCAACTTCGAAGCCCGCAAGCGCGCCGCGCGCATGGGGCGCAATCCCAAGACCGGCGCCGAGATTCAGATCAAGGCCACGGTCGCCCCGGCATTTCGCGCCGGCAAACAGCTGAAGATGGCGGTGAACAAGAAGTAGTCGAGCGAAGCGAATCCACGCTGTCAACACGGGCCGCCCCGCTGGGCGGCCCGTCAGCGTTTCAGACCACGCGTTGGCGCCGCAGATCCGCGATCTCTGCCGCGGTCATCCCCAGCCGTTCCCGCAGGATCTCATTGGTGTGCTCGCCGAGCCGCGGCGGAGCGAGGGGCGCTCGCGCGAGCTCGCCGGACAAGCGCACGGGACTCGCCACGAGCGGCACTCGGCTGTCCCCTGAGCGGGCGGCGTCGACGCGGAGGCCGCGATGGCGCACCTGCGGATCGTCGAACACCTGCGCGACGTCGTTGATCGGCGCCGCCGGGACGCCCGCCGTTTCGAGCGCCGCGAGCCACGTCGCGGCGGGCTGGGTTGCGAGCAATCGCTCCATCTCGGTGTCGAGCGCATCGCGATGCCGCACGCGGTCGGCGTTGGTCCGGAACCGTGCGTCGCGCGCCAGCGCGCCGGCGCCGAGCGCGTCGCACAACTTTGCGAATTGGGCGTCGTTGCCCACCGCGACGACGATGGGGCGGTCGGCGGTCGGTACGACCTGATAGGGCGCGATATTGGCGTGAGCGTTCCCCCACCGCCGCGGCACGTCTCCGGAGACGAGGTAGTTGAGGGCCACGTTGGCGAGCGTCGCTACCTGCACGTCGAGCAAGGCGAGATCGATGTAGGCTCCGCGCCCCGTGCCGTGGCGCTGCACCAGGGCGCCCAGGACCGCGATCGCTGCATACAGCCCCGCCATCACATCCGCCACCGCGACGCCGACTTTCTGCGGTCCGGCTCCCGGCCGGCCGTCCCGTTCTCCCGTGACGCTCATCAGTCCGCCCAGCGCCTGGATCGCGAAGTCGTAGCCGGCGCGGTGCGCGTACGGCCCCGTTTGACCGAATCCCGTAATCGAGCAGTAGATGAGTCTGGGGTTGAGCCGCTCGAGGTCGGCATAGCCGAGACCGTACCGTGCCAGGTCTCCAACCTTGTTGTTCTCGAGCAGCACGTCGGACTCCCGGGCGAGCCGCCGCACGATCTCCTGGCCTTTGACCAACGAGAAGTCGACGGCGAGGGAGCGTTTGCCGCGGTTGGCGCTCAGAAAGTAGGCCGCATCCCCCGATCCGTCGGCGAGCGTCGGTGGGCCCCAGTGCCTGGTATCGTCGCCCGTGCCCGGGCGCTCCACCTTGATGACGTCCGCGCCGAGGTCGGCGAGCACCTGGCCCGCCCAGGGACCCGCGAGGACGCGCGACAGGTCGAGGACGCGAATTCCCTCCAGGGCGGCGGGCACGTCACGTCTCACGGTCGCGCCGCGCGTCGACGCGGCGGCCGCGGATCGTCACGCGTGACAGCCCGCGAATCGCTGCGTCGGCGGCATGCGGTGCGAGGTGC